>CANRHX010000003.1 GCA_947630545.1 uncultured Clostridia bacterium | reverse complement strand
AAAATTATTTGATAGAGACATAAAAACAATTGGTAAACATATTAATAATGCTTTAAATGAAGAACTAAAAGATATTCAAACTGTCGCAAAATTTGCGACAGTTCAAAAAGAAGGATCAAGAAATGTAACTAGAGATATTGAGTATTATAATTTAGATATGATACTAAGTATTGGTTACAGAGTAAAATCCAATAAGGGTATAATTTTCAGACAATGGGCAAATAAAATTTTAAAAGACTATATGTTAAAAGGTTATGCTGTAAATCAAAAAAGATTAGAATATTTAGAAAAAACAATAAAACTTATAGATATTGCTAATAGAATTGATGAAAGATTAGAAGGAAATGATGCAAAAGAAATTTTAAAAGTAATTGGAGATTATTCAAAAGCATTAGATTTATTAGACGACTATGATCATAAAACTTTAAAGAAAATTGATGGAAATATTGATGAAAGAAAAATTGAATATAATGAATGTTTAAAAGTTATAGATAAATTAAGATTCAATCAAGAAAGTTCTTTATTTGCAGTAGAAAGAGATAAAGGATTAGAATCAATTATAAGAAATATTTATCAAAGTTTTGATGGTCAAGATATTTATAAAAGTATAGAAGAAAAAGGAGCTAATTTTTTATATTTAATTGTAAAAAATCATGTATTTGCCGATGGAAATAAAAGAATAGCAGCTACCTTATTTATATATTATTTGAATTTTTATGGTATTCTTTATAGAAATGGAAAACAAACAATAGACAATAATACTTTAACTGCATTAACTTTGTTAATAGCAGAATCAAATCCAAAAGAAAAAGAAATCATTATAGATTTAGTAATGAATTTTTTAAATGATTAGATAAAAAAATGAATAAAAAATGCAAATTCTCCAGAGTAGGAGAGAGGGGCTTATTTTTAAAGATTTAGAAAATATAATAGATTAAAAAATTCCCAAAATTCTAATATTAAAGTTTCAAAAATTTTAGTATTAGAATTTTTTTTACAAAAATAAAAAATATAATTATAAAAATAAAAATCTGAATTTATAAAAATTTTAAATTTTTAATTTCAAATTTGTTTGCATAATTTTTCAAAAACCGAACATTATAATATTACTTATATAAAAAATTATTATACAATTATAACAATTTTACTATTATAATATTATAAATATTAAGATCTAATAAAATTCATGTAATTACTGGCATAACTTGAGTTAAGCCCAAAAAGTGTTAAAAAAACGACGCACGAGAATCAATTTTAAGCCATTTTTAAAAATTAGACATATAGTTTGTTGTTTGAAAAATAAGGCTATTTTAAAGTGAAGCGTTAAAATCGTTTTTTAGGCGTTTTTTTATTAAAGTAATATAACTTGTTGTTTAAAATATGAATTCTAAATTAAGAATATAAATAATTAGATAAAAATATAACTAAATTAATAGTAAAATAAAAAATAGCCGTTATACTGAAATATACTGAAAACTAATAAAATGTATATAAAATGAGCTATAAATAACTAAATAATAGATACTATTAAAGGCTTATAAGCAAGTAGTATCAAGGCTTGAAGGGAATACTAAAATCAGGTATTCAATATTTTACTCCTATCCCTATTTGCACAAAACTTTGATTTTGTGCAATGTTATATATTTCTTTTTATACTACTTTTAATCCATCTTTTCCTGCCTCCCTCTCTTGTTTTTGATAGATTTAAAGTAGTTTCCAATTAAATCATATCCAGCACAATTCTCCATTAATTCGCATTGCTTGTAATTTGTCGCTTCAATATTAGATATTATTTATTATATTCAACACATTTTTCTTCTAATAATTTGAAATTGCAACATCTTGCTTTTATATTTTCTGGTAATTTTCCATTATTGTATAATTGATATAATTTAAAAGATTTATTTTTTACTTGTTTATAGTTTGCATTTAGCCAATTTAATTGTTCTCTTAATAATTTTTGATATTTTAATTCCGCAATAGTTAAAGTTTCTTTGTTTAAATCTACTAAAGAGTAATTATCTTCATTTACTGGTATCATATTATTAAAGTTTACAGCACCTAACTCCCCATCCTTTATTTTGAAAAAATCTAGGGTGTTTTTCATATTTTTATGTTTAGGCTTTGGACTTGACAATGGTGCAAAATACTCACAAGTATCTATTTGAAATAATATACCTATAAAAGGTCTTAATTCTTTTTCATTTTTATTATAAGCTACTTTATTATCAAATTTTCTTAAATAATCACAATAATTTGAATTAACTCTAACAATCTTTAAATTTATAATCATCACAAATTACCTCCTTAGCATTTCAATTATATATTAAAATTTATAAAAATACAATAATACAAAAGGACTAGAAGTTTAACCTCTAATCCCCCTTTTTTAAGTTCCAATTTAATGGCTGGAAACACCGCTTTTTCAAATTCCAATTTATGGCTGGATTCACCGCTTTTTTAAGTTCCAACTTTATGGCTGGATTCACCAACTTTTTTTGCTATTTCTAGCAATAATATTATATGCAAATTATATAAATTTATTGCTTACTATATTTTAAATATAGCATATTTTTAGTTAATAATCAATATTTTTTGAAGATTTTTTTCAAATTTCTATATATAATTAAAATTTAATGATTTATCATCTTTTACAAATTTATTATTACAAGAAGGAACAAATTCTTGATTCAATATAATAAAGCTATTCCGATTCAAAATCTCAATAAGTACTGATTTTTCAAAATTCTAATCAGCGGAAAGTTTCATTTTGTACAATGTCCTATCATTTTATCTTTGAAAAAAACAGGTGGATACTTTGATTTTGTGCAAAGTATGTAATATTTAAATCATCAATATAAGAAGTTATTTCATATAGCTTTTCCTTAATTACAGAAATATTTGTATTAGTGTCAACAAAAAAGGCTTTCCTTTTCTAATACAACAATAAATAGAATATTCTTTCACTATAACACCACCTATATTATAACATAATTATGCAAACATATCAATCATATAAAATCGACAAAAAACGACAAGTAATTTTAATTTATATGTTATAATTATATAAAGGGGGTGGTCTTATGGAATATATAATTATAATACTTTTATTAATATATATATTAATTGGAAAAATTAAAAATAAAGAAAATAAATTAGAATATAAAAAATATTACAAACCAAAGAAATATTTAATAAGTAAGAATGAATTAAATTTTTATAAGATATTAATAGAAATTGCAAACGAATTAAATTTAATAGTATTTGCACAAGTATCATTATATAATATTATACAAACAAGAAAAGAGATAGAATATAAAACAAGAGAAAGTTATTTCAGAAGAATAGCAAGTAAAAGTATAGACTTTGTATTAGCTGATCCTGATAATTGTAGAATTAAATTGTGTATAGAATTAGATGACTCTACGCATAATAGACAAGATAGAATAAAAAGAGATAAATTTATAAATGAACTATTTAAAGATTTGGAAATAGACTTATTACGTTACCCTGTATACAAAACATATTATAAGGATACATTAAAAAGAATAATACAAGAAAATATTAAAGAACACTATTACATAGATTAGAGGTAGTATTATACTACCTCTTCAAACTCAAATGGATTAAAATAAAACAATTCTTTTGTTTTTGATAGATTTGACGAACTCATTAATAATTTCTAGGCTGTGTGTATGCTCAGTTTATCCCTGCATTACAGCAGAAAGCATTATAGAAAAAAGTTTTTTTCATATAATTGTTTTTCACTAATATGAATATATTATAATATATGATGTGAGCTTTTTTATTTATGTAGTTGCTTTATTCTAATTCATTAATATTATTTTTATTATAAAACGTATTTTGATATTAATGAATTTATCATTCTAATGTCGACATTTGATTTAAAATCAAATTGTAATATATGTCCATTGCTAAAAGTTATTAATAATTCACTGTCTATATCTAAAAATCCTGCTGTTTCTATTCCATAATATTGAATCTTAGAATATGGATATGAAAAGTATGCAATTTTTTTGCCTGTTACTCCTTTTACATTTACTACAAAAATTCTATTATTAGTGAAAATAACTTGATCTCTAATAGTTTTAAATGCACACATAATTTTTTCATTTTCTACTAATAATTTTTCTACTTCTGGTCGTACTTCTTTAATATCCATTTCTTTAAGATTTAAAAAATTTGAATCCAAATTTATTCCTGTTGATATGTTTGGCATATTTAATTCCCCCCTATTAATAAATTTATTTAATTACTTTTGGTAATTCTTGTATTTTTTCTTTTTCATTTTTAAAATTGAAAAAATATTAGCAATTATATTCATAAAATCAAAAACTGCTGATGAATATGATTTTATGTATATATCATAAATAAACCACAATAACATTGTAAATATTATCAAAATTTTAAATTTTGTTACATTTTCTATATTCATTAACCACAAATATACAATCGTACTTATTAAAGGAAGTATTCCTATAATTCCTATATTATTAAATGATATTGATAAAATTAATGCTAATATGGTAATTATTATTCTTTCTTTAATTCCTAATTTATCCTTGTAGCATAAAATATTCCTAACACAACTTAAAGCATTTATTATAGCGCCTACTATCCCTCCAAGAATTATATTACTTATAACTGATAATCCGATTTGCACTGTTTGAACATATAAAATCTTTTTCTTCTGTTTAATTAGTCCTGAATAAACCATTAATAATGATGCTATTAAAGCTACTATATTTCCTATTACAATTTGTATCATTTTCTCACCTTATTTAATACCTTAAATATATCTTCATACATTCTTTATAATATTTCTCCAAGATTTACTTTTTCAAAGACTGTAATAACCATCTTCCTTCTTCTGATAATTCATCATCTGCCCAATTCGTTACTTTATCTGTATTTTTTAAAAGTGCTGAACTTTCTTCTTTATTAGATAAATTCCAACATATCCAACTTACATTATTATTATTTAAAAAATCTATCCATTGATTCGCTTCATTTATATCTATGTCACCGTTACCTGATGCATCACAAATTCCAAATTCGGATACAAAGATTGGTAAACCTGCATCTATAGCTGCTTTTGCTTTTTGCCTTAAATAATCTTTGTGTGTTGCTGCGTAAAAATGCAATGAATACATTATATTTTTATATCCCGTTATTGGATCTTTAGCAACTATATCTACATCTTGAGACCATGTAGGAGTTCCTACTATAATAATAGCATCATCATCTATTTTTCTAATCTCCGTAATAACTTCCTGTGCATAAGGTTTAATATCTCTTTTCCATTGTACATCGCCATTTGGTTCATTACAAATTTCGTATATTACATTGTCATAATCTTTATATTTATTTGACATTTCTTTAAAGAAAGATATTGCTGATGTTTTATTAGTGTTTGGATTACCATCACTTAAAATATGCCAATCTATTATAACATATAGACCTGCATTTTTTGCGTATTCTACGCCATTACTTACAACTTGATGCAATTGAGTTGTATATCCTACGTTTTTATCTGAATACATTGCAAGTCTTATGGCATTAATTCCCCATTCTTCTTTCATATAATTAAATGCTTCTTGATTTACATACTGTGGAAACCATTGCAATCCATGCGTACTTATACCTTTTAATTGAAATTTGTTTCCGTTTTTATCTATAATATCTGTACCGCTAACATTTAATTTTCCATGTTCTTTTACGGGATTACTTTTTTCATTTTCTTCTTTATTTTCTGTCTTCTCTATTTCATTTTTGATTGTTTTATTTTCAAAATCTATTTCATTGTTATAATTAAAAGTATTTTGGCTAGTTTGTATATTATCATTTTTTATTCTTTTATTTGCTATTAGTATTCCTATACTTATTATTACAATTACACTAATTGCTATTAATATTTTTTTCATTTAATCACTCTCCAGTATATTAATTTTATTTTAGTTGAAAAAATAATAATTATTAAACCTCAAATTTATCTATTAGCTTTGAACAATTACTTCTTTACATGGTATACAAGCACTACCACCAATTTTCGACTTTATTATATCACATATATATTAAATTTAAAACATTTCTATAAAGATTAATTTAAAAATGACCTGTATTGCTTATTCAAATTTTTACAAAAAAAACACTAGAATTCATCTAGTATTTTTCATTATTATTTTCGTTCATCAATTCTATAACTTTTGGCAATTCTTCTATTGAATTTATATAATATTTTGTTTCTAAATTATCTCCATATCCATATCTTGCTTGAATAAACGGAGTATTAGCCTTCATTGAAGCTTCCATATCTTTTTTTGTATCTCCAACATAAACTGCTTTTTCTATGTTGTAATCTAATATAATTTTTTTTATTCCATCAGCTTTAGATATATTTAATTGACTTGCTGCAATATAGTCTATAAAATATTTAGCTAAACCAGAAGTTATAAGAAAAGCTTCTATATATTCTTTATAACCAGTATTGCTTACTATAAACAGTTGATATTTGTCAGTTAATTTCTTTAAAATATTTTCTAAATTTGTATACACATTTCCTCCATGTTCTTTTATATTTCTTATACTGACTGCTGAAATTTCATCCATAAGTTCCATAGATTTTTCGAGTTCCAAATATGGAAAATATAATTTCGCTACTTCAATTTTATTAAGTCCAAATACACTATGAATAGTATTCATATCTACTTCTTTTAGATTATATTTTTTTGCAACCTCATTAACGCTTTTATAAGTTTCATCTGTCACTTCCCATAGAGTTCCATCTAAATCAAATATTATTGCATCTTTCTTATTGGTTATCAATTCTATAACTTTTGGTAATTTTTCTAATCCGCTCTTTTTTCCCATGTGTCCTATGTCTTTCATTGGTATAGAAACAGAGTTTATGTCTTTACAATATTGTTCTAATAGTTTAAATGGCACTAAATGATCACTATCACTATATATTGAATATTTTTCTCCTATTAATTTTTTTGCATCATTTTTTTCGTCATCTGTTAATATAGTTAATTTTACTTTTTCATTTAATACATCTTTTCCTTCATTGTAAAAATCTTTTGAAAATCCAGCCAAACTAATGTATTTACCAATTTTAAATTGATTTTTAGAAATATATTTTATAAACATTGGATTACCAATTGAATGAGCTACTACAATTAAGTTCTCATTGAAATAATCTTTATATTTATTAAAAATATCAAAATATCCTTCAATTGTTATTTCTTCTCTAACAGGGAATTCTGGCATTATTACATTATAATTTAGCTTTTCTAAATTCTCCTTAAAATATTCAAATATTTTTGGTATTCCATTAAATCCATGAATTAATAATACATTTTTCATTTTACAGACTCCTTTTGACTTTTTAATATAGTATTTCTTATACCCAATTTGTTAAAAATTCTTCATTAAAAGTATATTGAATTGAAGGTCTATATGCTGACTCTTTTACTACCTTATCTGTTTTTTTAATCATTGGCTCTATTTTTTTTCTAAAATTTGCTGCTACTAATTTTTTACCTAATATAACTTCATAAATCTGTTGTAATTCAGAAATTGCAAATTCCTTACTTAAAAAGCAAAATGCTATATTTGTATTTTCAATTCTGTTTCTTAATCTTTTTATTCCTGTATGAATTATAATTGCTGTTAATTCTGTTATTTCTGTTTTTCCTATAATTTTATTTATATATTCAATACTCTCTCTTTTTCTTTTTGCTATTGTTTCAATATTATATTCAATTTTTTTATTTTCACTATTTAATGTAATCTTTTGAACTTTTGAATTTATATTTTCTATATTTATATTATAAAAGTTCATATTTTCAGGCATGGATTTAATATTATGCTTATTTATTATTCCTAAATATGTAATTACTATTTCTTCTTCATCTGTATAATATTGGGGATCTCCCCAAGTATATAATTGCTCTATATAAAATTGAGTAGTTCCAAATAAATTTTCCATTTTTTTTGTTGCTAAATCTTTAATATATTCTTTATCATTTATATCAAAATAAGGAAAAGTATTATTATCAGATAATAGAATTTGAAGCTTTTTTTCTTTCAATTTTCTTACATCTTTTCTTTCTTCATTATCCGTACTAAATATTATTAAATTTCCCCTAACTCTCATTTCAAAATTCATTCCTTTCATGATTGGCTCAATGGCACACATAGAAATTATAGTTAAATCACTTTCAAATTAAAATCTTCTAACTATTATCTTCCTTCAAATTGTATTTCTGATACCTTATTTTGAAAGTTTACTACCTTTTCTCTTAATAATTCTCTAATATTTATTTTTCCAACAACATCTATAAATCTATATATATCTTCTTCATTTAATATTTCTAATTTTCCATCTTTAATATTTACTATTTCTAATAAATATCTTGGAAGTACAATGTTATATCTTTTTATTATTCTATCATTTAGCTTATCATAATCATTATAAATATTCTTATCCCATTTTTTTAAATATTTATTATAAAACAAATAATCAGTTACTAGATGTAAAAAATATCCTTCATCAAATTCATTTAAAATATTTTTTTCTTTTAAATATCTATTTAAGTCTGGATTACTTGAATATGTTCCATAATGAGATTTGGCTTTATCTTTTGCTAAATCTGGTGTTATAATTCCTCTTTCAAAACTCTTTATATCATTAATATCATTATTTTGCTGGTAAACCTTACCTATTGCTAAATGTATTGCATATCCTGGCATTGTTTTTTCTCACCTTTTTTATAATTCTATATCGTAAAGCATGTACTTTTATTTCTATGACATGCCATTCCTTTCTGTCTTACTAAAAACAAAATTGTATCTGAATCACAGTCTAAATAAATTTTTTCTATATATTGTATGTTACCACTTTTTTCTCCTTTTGTCCATAATTTTTTTCTACTTCTACTATAATAAGTCGCCTTTCTTATCTCATATGTTTTTTTCAAACTTTCTTTGCAAGAATAAGCAAGCATCAAAACTTCTTTTGTATATATATCTTGTACTATTGTTGGTATTAATCCATTTTGTTTTTTAAAATCCATTATTTCTATATAACATTCCATAATATTTAATCTACCAGAAGTTATAGCCATTCCTAATATTTGATCAAAACCTAGTTTATGAATATATTTTATTTCCTCAATAGTTGTAATTCCTCCTGCAACCATAATATCATTTTTAGTTTTTCCTACTAATGTTTCAAAAAACTTTAGATCTGTGCCTTTATTTAGTCCTTCTACATTTATATTCGTAATTAAAAATTTATAACAATAGTCCTCTAATTCGTGTATTTTTTCATAAATATTTTCTTCTTTTAGTTCACTCCAGCCATGTGTAGCTATTTTACCATTTTTAGTATCTAATGCTACTATTATCTTATTTCTAGGTAATTCTGTTAAAAATTCCTTATTGGCTTTAGTTCCTATTATTACACTATTTGCACCTGCATTTAAAAATTCTTTTGCTAA
The DNA here is from genome assembly GCA_947630545.1 of uncultured Clostridia bacterium. Taxonomy (GTDB): domain Bacteria; phylum Bacillota; class Clostridia; order TANB77; family CAG-508; genus CAG-269. The sequence continues at coordinate 64,188 of CANRHX010000003.1, read as the reverse complement.
CTTAGTACTTCTAATTCCCCCACCTACATTACAAGTTAATTTTCTACATAGTTTTTTAATTAGTTCTTTATTACTTCCATTATTTATTGCTAAATCTAAGTCTATAACATTTATTTGTGGAAATATTCTAAATTGTTCTACTACCTCTTCTATATTATCGTTTTCATATACTTTCTCTTTTCCCTGTTTTAGTTGAACTACTTTTCCATTCATTATATCAATTGAAGGTATTATCATTCTTTTCTCCTCCTTAATGTTATTTTATTAAGTATTAATCTTTAGTTTTTATAGATTACTTTATACTATACAATTACTTTTTTTAGATATTCTTTATTTTTCATTTGCTCTAAGTCATGTAGAATTACTTCATTTACGGTTATTAATTTCGTTTCTTCTATTTTTTTAATATCAACTTTTTTTAAAATTTCTTCTATTTTATTCTCTCCATCAAAATCTTCATATTTAATTTTTTTACTTACTGCCAGTAAAGTTTGCCAATAAATATATTGCGATATTTCATTTATTAGAATTTCTCTTTTAGTCATATTCTCATGATAGTGCTCTCCTATCATTGCTTCTTCTATTTCTTGCTTTTCTTCTAATATTTTTTTATTACAATATTCTTCAGTTTGTTTATCGTTATTCATAAGTTTTAAAATGATTTTTTTAGTGTTTGACATTTCTTCTGTTATTTCTTTATTATCTCTCATATATTCATATACTCTATATCTTTTTTCTGAATCCTTCACATTCTTACCTCCATATACTATTTTATTTCTAGCCTTTTATTAAATTCTATATATGCATTTAAAACTTCTTCATCATTTTTCAATTGCCTAAATAAATCCTTTGTTAAGCTTTTTCCTGTTTCAATATCATTAGCTCTTATACAATCTTGAGAAATTTCATCTATTACTACTATTTGTCCTTTTTCATCAAATCCCATTTCCATTTTCATATCTATTAAATTCATTTTAGCTTTTTCTAAATTTTCTCTTACTATTTCTCCTATTTTTGCTAATATGTTTTTTGTTTTTTCAAATTCCTCTTGCGTTAAAATTTCTAATCCTACAATATAATTTTCATTTAATGTTGGATCATCTACTCCTGCAACTTTAATATCTTGTTTTAAGTCAAATTTATATAATGGCTTTTTAAATTTTTGTCCTTCTTTTACTAAACTTGGATATAATCTTACTATACTTCCTGCTGCATAGTATCTACAAATAAATTCTAGAGGAATTGTTTTTATTTTTTTTACCATTATTCCTTCTTGTCCATCAATATTTTGAATATTTTTATTTTTTATTTGTGTTTTTATTCCTTTGCTTTCTAGTAAGTTCATAAAATACATATTAGCTAGTAATCTTTCATGTTCTGTTCCTTCTATATTTTTTTCTCTTTTAGATGTTATAGACCTTAAATGTGGTTTAAAACACATAAAATAATTATTTTCATCTAATTTATATATTTTTTTAGACTTACCTTCTATTTCTGGAATTTTATTTTTTATTGTATACATAGTTACCTCACTTTCCCTTCTAAATCTTCTTTAACAATATTTATAACTTCTGAAATTTGTCTATTTGTATTTAATTTTACTACTTTTGTTAAATTATATTTTTTTACAAATTCTACTGCTTTTTTATACAATACGTAGTATTCTTTTAATGATTGTAGTTCATCAAAATCATCTTGTCCTTTATTTCTTTTGTTTGTTCTTTCTAAAGCAATTTCTGGTGATATGTCGCAATAAAATAGTACATCTGGCAGAGGCTTCCATATATTTATTACTTCTAAAATTTGTTCATCTGTAAATTTTTGTTTTATTAAATCTGTCATAAATGTTAGTATTGATCTATCGTATATACTATTTACATATTTAGGCGCTCTCCAATGTTTTTTACCAATCTCTGTAGCCCATTCTACATACTTGCCTTCATCCCATAATTTTTTTGCTTCAATTCCTACTCTGCCTGAATATGGAGTTATTAATACCTTAGAGTTTGTATCCATTATTGGATTTTGCACCAAATATTTAGCTAGTGTAGATTTTCCTGAACCATCTAATCCATCAAATGCTATGATTTTACCTTTTTCTTGTTTTGGTATTAAACTTAATTTTTCAAACAAATCAATTTTTTCTACCTTTTTCGTTGCTAAAATTGCTCCAAATTTTACAAATGTTTTATATTCTATAAGTCCATTCTCTTTTGCACTTGTTCCTGTTTCTACAACATCAAATATACTATCGGCCCACCCTAATGAAATAGCTGCTTCTACGTTACCTGAAATCTTTACTATATTTTCCTCTGTTATTCCTAAATAATCTTCTGCTAAATTTTCATAGAGTGTTGCTACTTTTCTTTTTTGAAAATAACTAAATGGCTTATATGCTAGTTCTTTTTTTACTAGTAAACTTATTCTACAATTTTTTTGTTCGAAATATTTCAAAGAAATCATAGATTTGTCTTCACTTTCTAACCATTGGTCACTTCCATAAATAATCATATCGAACTTATCACTATATCTTTTTATATCTTCCCATCTTAAAAGAGTAATTTCTAAAATGTAATTAGGTGTTTCAATTTTATGAACTAATTTTCTTGACTCTTCTATTTCTGGAAGACCTATACTTTTCAAATATTCTTGTAATACAGGTAATAATTTTCCTTTTCCAGCACTTAACTTAATTATAGGTTTTTCACTCATATTTTTCCTCCTTTTTATACTTCAATTTTCTTAAATAAAACTTTTTCAATTTCTTTTGATAAATCTTCATATTTATTTTGTGTTATTCTTTCAATATTTTCTTTTGTAATAACTATTATACTCGTTGACTCTGATGTTTTTGAAAATGCCTGACCATTAAATGAATTTCCTATTAGTGATATTAGTGATTTAATAATATTTTTAGGCAAATTAGGTAGAATTTGTTTTAATAAATTATAAGTTCCTTGAAATGCATCATATACTGAAGCTTCCATTTTCATCTTTTCTCCTATTCCGACAATTCCAATTCCTTCTTTTTCCGAAAATGGTTCTTTTCCAATTACCAAAATATTATCTAAATGCTCATTAGTTTTTATCACTTCTACATCAAGTATAATTTTGCTAGATGCTTCCATTGCTATTCCACTTAATTCTCCATAAGATTGCAAGCTATGTATATCTCCTAAATATAAGCCAGCTCCTTCTATATCAACAGGAAGATATATATCTGTATTTTCTGTAATAAATGGTAAGTCTAGGTTTCCACCATTCCTAAGTCCAGCATGACCTGTCTTTATTTTTTCACCATTAGGTGCTGTTGCTATTATACCTATCATAGGTTTATAGTTTAGCTTTATGTTATTTAAATATTTTAATTCATTTTTTAATCTTTTTGCTATAGCAGGTACTCTTTCTGATATTTCTGAGCTTTCTATTGGGTCTATTCCTGCTGTTTTAGACATACTTTGTGCCATCTCTTCTACATCTATTTTGTATATATGAACTTTTAGTACATCTCCTGGTTTTGCATTTTCTATATAAATAGGTCCTGTTAATGGGTGATGGTGGGTTTTACCATTTTTGTTATTTATTAGTTCTATCAATTCGCTTATATTTTTAAACCTATCTCCATACGCATTTATAGTTTTTACGCAAACTTTTTCTCGTGGTGAAATTTTTGCAATAAACTCATTTTCTTTATCTATAGTTATTTGATAATTACATTTTATATTAAACATATTGTAATCTCTCAATTCCTTTCTTTTGATCTTTTAGTGGTTTCAGTGGTCTTATGTCTAAATATGGAATATAAATTTTTTTAGGTAAATCTATAATATTTACAATTGCCCTTCCAACTTCCTCTGGCATTAATTTCCAGTCTTCATAAATTCCGTGATTCCTATTTTTTATACTTCCAAGTGATAAATAAGAAACCCTTACATCTTCATATCTTAATTCTTCTCTTAAACATTCTGCCAATCCTCTTAATGCTAGTTTTGTAGAACAATATGCTCCTCCTTCTTCAAAGGTGTATTTTTCTGAATGTGAACCAACTATTACTACATCACCTTTAGCATTTTTTACATTTTCTATAAATGTATTTAATACATAAAATGCACCATTCAAATTTGTATTTACTGAATCTTTCCAGTCATCCACTTTCATATTTTCTATTTTTTCAAATCTTCTGATTCCTGCATTAATTACCAATAAATCAATTTTTTTATCTACTTTGTTTTTTATCTTTTGAATATTTTCATATTTTGAAACATCACACTCTATTTCTGTATAATTTTCTATTATTTGGTTTGAAATAGTTCGATTCAAACCTATTACTTTATATCCTTGTTCTAATAAGATGTTTCTTATTCCTTCTCCAAGTCCTCTATTACAACCTGTTATTAAAGCTATTTTCATTTAATCCATCTCCTTTCCAATTATGACATTTTTAACTTTTTCATATTGTTCTTCTATATTTAATCCACTGCAATCTATCAAAATTAATCTACCTTTAGTATTATATTTTTTTATCATATACTCATAAGTTTGTTTATAAAGTAGCCCATATTCATATGCTTTTAAATCAAACTCTGAAATTCTTTCTCTTTGATAAATTCTACTTTCTAATTCTTTTTTATCAAGATTTATTAGAAAAATAATTAAGATATCCGTATTCATAGAGAAATATTTTTCATATATCTCTTTTGCTCTTTTTTTATCATTTACATTAAATACCATATTCTTAGATATTACTTCTTCACATCTATCTTGACATACAATTCCATCTTCTAATAACTTTATTATAGTTGTAGTTTTTCCAACTCCATCTGTTCCTTCTACTATTATGTTAGATTTTTTTATACTGCCTTTTATTATATTGATATTTTTATATATTGGATTATCAGTGACCTCAATAAATGTTTCTGGGCACTTATACTTTTTTAAATCTTCAGTATCACTTGAAACTTCTATCATAGTAATTTGTATAGGTAGTATAAACTTATCTATTTCAACAATATATAATCCATCTTTAAATTTGTTTCTTTCCTTTACTATTGCTACATTATAACTATAATTTTCTAAAAATTCTTTTTCAGATATTTCTTCAACAGTTGTAAATTCTCCTTCTTTTTTGCTTTTTGTAAATTTAATTTCATCTGATTCAAATTTTCTATATTTGTAATTTTGAAAATAATACTGTGTAATTTTGTATTTTTCTACAAAATCTAATTTTTTTACATATTCATCAAATTTACTCTTTCGTATTGATATAAATTTTCTTTCTCTATTATTTAATTTTCCTGTTTTTAATTTCATATTTTCCTCCTTCTGACTTATTATATTTTTTACAATAAGTAACTTTATATGTATTATACATACTATTATATTTTTTGTCAATACTTTTTATAAAAAAAATAATAAGTCTATAGTGGTATTAGAAAAATAAATTTTAATTTAGTAGCAAACTCGGGTATTATAATAAAAATGTTAAATTATCAAATATTAATTGAAATCTTTTTGGAGTATGATATAATAATTAAGAAATTTTTACAAAATATGAGGTAATAGTTATGGGAGATATTAATGTTTTTACTGGTCCAATGAAATGTGGAAAAACACAGAAAATGCTTAATGAACTAGATAGACAAATAATAACAGGAAAAGATATTAAAGTTTTTAAACCTAGTATTGATAATAGATATGGAAATAATATTGTTCAAACTCGTTCTGGAAATAAGGTTGAAGCAATTAATATAAATTCTATTGAAGAATTACAAAATTACAATGCTGATATTTATTTTATTGATGAATTTCAATTTTTAAATGGCGAAGTTGATACAATTGAAAAAATGGCTACAAACGGTAAAAAATTCTATATTTCTGGTCTTAATTTAACTGCTGAAAAAAAGCCTTTTGGCAAAATGGGCGATTTAATGTGTATATCTGATAATGTTCAAATGATGACTTCTATTTGTGAAATTTGCAAAAATGAATGTGCAATTTTTTCATTTTTTAAAGGTCAAAAAAATAGTGATGTTTATATAGGAGATTCGGAATATATACCAGTTTGTAGAAATTGTTATAACAAATTAAGCTTAAAAGCAGATAATTAGCAACTAATTATCTGCATAATTATAATAGATATTTTATTTTTCATATTTAAAATCCTAAACTTTATCCATATTTTTTATTTCTATAATATCTTCTAACTTAGAAAAGTTATCTATTACAAAAGTTGGATTTGCATTTATTAGATTTTCTGGTTTATCGTATCCATATGTAACAGCTATTGTATCTATACCTGCATTTTTACCTGTAAGTATATCACTTTTACTATCACCAACAATTACAGCGTCTTCTTTTGATATATTTAATTGACTCATTATATAATTTACTATTTCAGGATCTGGTTTATGTTTAAAATTGCTTTCCCCTGTTCCTAAAACATAGTCAAATCCTTCTAAATTAAATACTGATACCATTTTGTCTAGGATCCTTTTTGGTTTACTTGATGCAACTGCCATATGAAATCCATCATTTTTAAATTTATCAATCGTTTCTTTTACGCCTTTAAAAAGTACTGTTCCGTCAATAAAATGTCCTTCATCTATATAATATTTTCTGTATGCTTTTGCACATTCTATTGATAAATGTTTTTTATCATCTGGTAACATCTTTTCAAACATAGTTTCTAAAGGCATTCCTGCTAATGTTTGAAATTGTTCCTTTGTTATTTCAAATCCTGCCATTGTTTTTAGTGTGTGATTAAATGAGGCAAATACATCTCTTTCACTATCCCATACTGTTCCATCTACATCAAATATTATTAATTTTTTTTCCATAATAATCCTCCTCATTTTTTATATTCCTTATATTCAAACAAATCTACTTCCTTGATATAATTTATAATTTAAATATAAAGTTTTACTCAAAAACACAACTTTCTACAATAACAATTCCTTTATTATTTTTACCAAAAGTAACATTTAAGCTAACATCAGTATATGGATTTTCTCCTTCTTGATACTTACACGCTACATCATAAGAATTATCACTATTTTTAGTCATCTTTATAATTTTATAGCCTCTTCCATCTCCTCCGGATTTAGTGACATACAATATACCATTGATATCTTTTTGACACCTTGTAAAATTTTCTTCAAATAAATTTTCTGACATATAATTTAGTAATTTTTCTTTATATTCTGAATATTGGATACTAGTTTTATATAATTCAAATTCATATCCATCTTCATCTATTATTTTTTCTTTACTTTTTTTTAAGTCTTTTTCTAATTCATCATATGTTTTATAGAAATCTAATACATAAGGAAATCTACCTTCATCTCTTGTTAAAATTGTTGCTCCAGTATCCTTTAAACTATATATATAGAGATACTTTTCTAAAATTTTTTGTAATTCTTCTATATTATCTACTTCACCTACATTAGAGCTTTCATTATTTACATTTTCTGTATTAGCTGAAGTATTTATAGTATTTACATTTTCCGTATTAACTGCAGTAGTTATATTACTTTCTATTTCTGTATTTACTCCAGTAGTTATATTGTTTACATTATTATTGCTACTATTATTTTTTTTCACAATAATATAGCCTAATATAGCTATAATAACCAGCATAAAAATTAATGTAATTATATATACAGTTAAAGATATTCTTTTTTTATTATTATCCATTATACATCTCTCCTTCATTAGTCATTTTCTATAATAATTATTCTACAATATTATTTTATATTTGTCTATACATTTACTAATTTTTTTAATTTTTTAGTGTACCCTTATAATTTTTATTTCTAACAAATATCAATGATTCGTTAATTTTTCAATAAACTTTGCAATTCCATCTTGATTATTTGAATATTTTGTTACAAAATTTGCCTTTTGCTTTAACATATTATTGCCATTACACATAGCAATATTTGTACCACAGGCTTCAAACATTTCTAAATCATTAATTTGGTCTCCAAAACTCATTGCCTGTTTTTTTTCAATGTGTAAGTATTCTAAAAGTTTTTTTACAGAATTTCCTTTATTATTAAATTTATTGGATATATCTGCTTCAAAAATTGGAACTTGGGAATCTACACTAGGAATTTCCCAGATATTTTTAATTTCTATATTTTGATATTTTTTTTCAATAAAATCTTTTAATTGCATAATATTTTTAGCATATGGGCTTTCTACAACTATTTGAGCAACTGTGTCCTCCAATGCTTCTGGTGTATCTATTATAAATGCCTGTTTACTTGATCCTTTGGTTTTATATCTTTTAAATGCAGAATTCAATGTTATGTATATATGATTGTTTAATGAAAATGTCCAAATATCTTTTATGATATTTAAATCTATTGCACTTTCATATATTTTAAAATTTTTTTCATAGTCAAATACAATAGAACCATTATTTGCAACAACTATAGAACTTGCATAGGCTATTTTGCTTTTTTCAATTATGTCACTTGTTGATCTTCCAGAACAAAATATTACATATATTCCCTTCCTTACAAGTTTTTTTATCATTTCTATGGAACTATTTGATATTTCGTGTTTGTTATTTAATAATGTACCATCTAAATCCATAAATATTATTTTAATTTGATTTAACATTCTAAATTCTCCTAATTTTTATATAAATATAAGGGAACTTTGAGAGCCCCCTTATACATAATAGTCATCCTTAATTGTGGAATGCGTTTGAAGAGTTTAATAATTCCAGTATTTTGAAACATATCTGCAACAAGTATCATTTCGACCAGCTAATTCATTACTAAATGGACAAGTTTTGCATTCTGAAATAGCAGGAATATCAATAGATGTACCTAAGTCAAAGCTCAATTCATTTCTATAAATGCTTGCCATAGGTACGTGCGTAGCTCTTATTCCTTTTTCTGTAAATGTTATTAGTAATTCTTGGATTCTTTCCGGATGCATACAATACCATTTGTGAGATTCGTTTTGGCCACACTGCAAATAAATAATAGGACATCTAACCTTAATGTTTTTGTGTTTTTGAACTGCGTGTTCAATCTGACTATGAACTAGATTAATTTGCTCTGGTGAAAGATGCTTGTGAGAAGGCAAATCTAGCTCTGATTCCAAACTACCAATGTGAAAAGTAAACCATGTTACGCCTTTGCTAACGAAATAGTCAATAATCGTTTCTACCTTTGTATAATTGTATGTCCAAATGGTAGGCTGTATTTTTACAGTATAACCGTTATCAATAGCCCATTCTATGCCTTTTAAAGCATATTCCATAGGATATGCAATTCCTTTTGAAAAAGACATCTCCTCTTCAGTTGTTCCATCAAAGCTAAAAGAAATGTAATCAACGTTATTAGTAGAAATGTTGTTTAGCAACCGCTTAAGAGTATGTTCTCCCCCCACTCCAGAAGTGGAAAAACTTACATTAATGTTCCTGTTTACTGCTTCTGCTATAACGTTATGGCAAAAATCAGTATCTACAGTCACATCTGGATTGCCAAATATGTAAAGCTGTTCCATATTAGGTAATTTTTCAAACATATCTAAAGCCTGATTCATAGTTCCTTGATATTTCCGATTTCTTCCTTTCTGCGAGCAACAAGGACAATTGCAAGTACAACTAGCAGAGCCATTGTCTCCCGTATACAAAGTAACATATTTGATTTTGCTTAAGTCGATAAATGCCATTGCGACCCCTCCTATACAAGTTATTTTGTATTCAAATTATATCATTCACTTTTCGCTATGTCAATTCTCAATCATCTCGAAAATCTAATCTTACTATTTCTTTTATCAATTTCCATGTTCTTTGCATAGAAGAAATAGATAATTTTTCATTTCTAAATTATTTTTCTCAGTTGCAAATACCACCTTAAATTCTCGAGGTATTACATTTACCTTTCTTTACTTTTTTACTTAAAATTCGAATTTTATTTGTCCCTTTGAATAAAAATAGATTATGAAGTATATTTAAAAACAAAAAAGACATATAAAAAAGACTACTTATAGAATTTTTATTATCCTACAAATAGTCTTGTATATGTCTTTAAGTATATATTTTTAAACTATCGTAGGTACAGCTTACTTAGCCTGTACCTACTAATACATTATTTTAGTAGTTACAAGCTTTTCACCTTACATATTATGAGTAGCTGAATATAAAGATCCTGTAGGAGAATATGGACTCATTAAAACTTTTCCAACTCCTCTATATACGTTTACTAAACCTTCTCCACTAACTGCAGAACCAAGTAAACTTTTTGATGAACGTTCTACTGTAAATTCTAATCCAGAAGACCAGCAAACTGCTAAATGTCCATCTATTTTTAATTCTTCATTATTTAATTCTATTTCTACTAGTTCTTCTAATGGTACATTACTTTCTAGACATGCTATACCAGTTCCTGATAAACTAAGGTTAAATAAACCTTCTCCTCCAGCTACAGTAGATGAAATATTTGATCTCGCTACAACATTTGTTTTAACAGTTCCTTCACAAGCTAAAAACATTCCATCTTCTATTGTCATTCCACCATTTCCCCATTCAGCTAAATCTTGCAATATTAAATATTTATAAGTAGGCTCTAGTACTAAATAACCTTTACCAGTATATTCTGGTTTTACTGCTGATTCTTTAGTAACGGCACCTTTAATCATTTTTCCAAGGAAGTCTCCTGCTCCCTTTATTCCTGTTGTAGCAGAAACATTTCCTAAAGTCCATTGCATAGCTCCTGCTTGTGTAATAATAGTTTTATCTCCTTTTAGAGTAGCTATTACTTGACGACGTCTAACCCCCATTTTTTCCATAAAATAATTTTGTGTAGCATTACTTGGAGATATACTTTCATCTCTTAAACATTCTAATATACTAAAACTTCCTACAGTAGTTACAATTTTTCTGTGTTCATTTTGTAATCTTTTTATTTCCATTTTTACTCCTCCTATAATTCCAAATTTTTATATATGAATTATACTATAACAAAAAATTACATTCAACATTTATTTGAAAATTTATTTTTATTTAACCAATTAATTAATATTTCAAATTCTTCATAATGATTTTTAAAGAATTTATCTTGCTTCATTAAGTCTAAAATTTCATCTTTAGAAAGCCATTGAACAGAATCTACTTCTTCTTTTTGCAATTTTAAATTGCTTATATCTTCTATATCCATTTTAACATAGTAATCATCGCCAAAAACTCTATATTCTTCAAACTTATTAGAAGAATATAATTGTAAATCATTTGGATTTAATTTTAAACCAATCTCTTCTTCAACCTCAGCTAATATTGCTTGAATGCTATTTTCTCCAGTTTTTGCATGACCTCCTGTTGTTGCAAACTTTCCATTTTTTATCTCACTTCTTTTTTGAATTAAAAACTTTCCCTCAGAATTCTGTATAAATACTGAAACTACTAATATATATCTTCCTTCAGGAATTTCCTCTCCTTTTAATATTGTTTCACCTGTAAGATTTCTTTCAGAATCATATAAATCTCTTATTTCCATGTATTTATCTCCTAATTTTAATATTATATTTATATATATCATATAAATATTTTTAGTATAACATTACTTTTAAAATTAGTAAACCAAAAATTCTAACTTTTTTTCTTATGTTTTACAATTAATTTATCACAAATTGCAATTACAGAAGGCAATAACAACAATATTAACATTGTTGAACAGATTGTTCCAGCTGAAATAGTCTTACATATTTGTGAAGTTATTGCTGAAGAAAAATGTCCTACAATTAATGTAACAATAATCAAAATAGATGCAGAAGTTGATATTGTATGAATAGATTTATTATATGAATTAATTATAGCTTCTTTCATATTCATTGTTCGCCTATGTTCAATATAATATGATGTATATAAAATTGCATAATCTATTGTTGCTCCCATTAATATACTTTGAACAATTAGAAGAGCAATAAAGTAAACACCTTCGCCTGAAAAAGATAATATTCCCATTGTCACATAAACTGCGCATTGTATAGTAAGAACCAAAATTATTGGTATAATTATTGACTTAAATGTTACTGCTACAACAACGAAAATTGATACCATAGTAAGGATTGTAATAAAATTTAATTCATCATTAAATGTGTTACTCATTTCATAAGCCATTACAGAATTTCCAGCAATATAAGCCTTATTTCCAAATATATTTTTTAAATTTTTTATAAACGAAAAAGTCTCTTCTGATTCAGGATCAAAATCTGTATTTAAAACAACTCTTGAATACTTGTCGCCTATCAATAATTCTTTTGAATCTGATATTTTTTCTTTTGCATCTGTAATTTGGTTTCTCATATCCGCTTCTATAAAATCATCAAATCTATTATCTTTCAAAATTTTATCATTTAAATAATCAATAAACTTTTCTACTGTCAAAGTCCACTCATCATTAAATTCATTATTGCTACCATAATAAATATATACTAAATCAATCTTATCTTTATCCAAATTATCATCCAATTTACTTAAAATAGTAAATATTTCCTCTTTTGAATATTTAGTTTTATTGATACTTGCTTTAATAATGCCATTTATAGTATCTATTTTTGTTTTTGATTTATCAGTAAAGTTACTTGAATATTCGGCGTTTTTCATTACATCAGTTTCTAGGAAATTTACAAAATCTTTTAATGAAATTTTAGGGTTAGTATTTACATGTTTAGTATTATATAATCCATATAATAAATTCAAATCTTCTCCATTTATTCCCAGTAAATTACTCATTTCAGCGCTAGTATATTTTTTATTATTTAATACTCCATTCATAACAGATTGAACTAAATTCAAATCTTTTATTGTACTTTTATCTAAAGCACCTGATAAAGTAGAATCAATTTTATGGTTTAATATGAAATTAACAAAATTTTGTGGAGTTAATTTTAAAGTAGTATTTTTAATCTTATATAAAGTATAAATATTCTTACTGTCATTTGAATCAATTCCTATAAAATTTGATAATTCCTTATAAGAATAAGATTTGTTATTTAAAGTATTATTCATTATGCTAAAAGCTAATTGTAAATTATTTAAAGAATTAGTATCAATAGAATTTTTAATATCTTCCCTATCTTTATTTTTTATTATCAATTCAACAAAATCATAAGGTGTTGAATTCCAACTACTAGTATTGTTTTGAGTCATATCAATTAGAGCATATAATTGACTTACCTGACTAAATTCCATATTTAATAAATTTGCCATTTGTTGTTCTGAATATTCAGTTTTATTTGCAGTAATGCTATCATCATCTAAAAATTCTTTTAATTTTTCTATACTGCTTATGTCTATATCTGCTAAATAATTAGTATTTTCCTTAATATTTACTATACTATTTATAAATTCCGAAATAGTTATTTTTTTGCCATAATCTAAATTACTATACTTTAAAAATAATAATTGTTTAACTGAATTTTCTTCTATATTAAATAATTTTGATAATTCTTTTGAATTCATATTTTTAGTTATAATACTTTTATCACTATATGTATTTAGCATATTTATATTATTTATAGTTTGATTATCAAATAAATCTGCATATTCGCTATTTTTTAATACATCATTTAATACAAATTCTGAAAATTGATGAAGAGTAAGTTTAGTTTCGATTTTATTTAAACTCATATAATAATTATATAATTGGTCTACAGTATTTTTATCTATGCCAAATAAATTTGCCATCTCTTTACTTGTCATTTTCTTTTGAATAGTAGATTTATTAGTAAATTTTGATAATCTTTTTAAATTAGCTTTAGATGTATTATCTATTTTTTTAGAATATTTTTCATTTGTTAAAACATCATTGTTCATAAAATTTATAAAATCAGATAAACTAATTTTTAAATTATTATTTTTAGAATTATAATAAATTAAAATATCATCGACTTTTTGTTTATCTATACCTAAAATATCTGAAATTTGTGCTGATGTAATTTTTTTATTATATAATTTTTCATTAGTAAAATTTTCTAGTTTATCTACATTGTCCTTAATTTCATTATCTACTTTTTCCATCATCTTTTCATTGTTATAAACATCATTTTTTATAAAAGATATGAACTCATCAAAAGTAATATTATTATTTTCATCTTGGTTATAATAGTTGTAATACAAAATTTGTAATAGATAATCTTCAATAGATACATCTGCTCCTAAGTCTTTTAATTTTGCATTTAATTCATTATATTTTAATTCTTGATTTATAGTATTTCCATAACCTAATACTTCTTTAACTTTATCTATATTCTCTAAATCAGTTAATTTTTTAGATATTTCTTCTTCATCTTCATTTTTATAAACTACAGCAATTTGATTGTTTTCTGTGAAGACTTTTGATACAGTATCAGACTGATTTTCAGTATATAATATATTCAAATTCCCCTTTTCTATAAAACTAAATAAAAATACTAAAATAAAAATTGGAATTGAAATATATCTAATTTTGTAACTAAATTTTCCTAAACCATCTAATTTCATATGTGGACATTTCTTTTTTGTTTTTGCAATTAATTTGTCAAACATTAAAATTAATGCAGGTAATACAAAGAAAATACATATTAAACTAAATAATACTCCTTTTGCTAAAACTAAGCCTAAATTTTGACCTATTTTAAAGCTCATAAACACTAATGCCATAAGACCAACTATTGTTGTAATTGAACTACTTGATATGGATTTAAATGCATTGTATAAAGCTCCTTTCATAGCTTTTACTTTATCTTTTTCATGTTCTTTTTCTTGTCTATATCTATTAATAAGCATTATTGAATAATCCATAGATAATGCCATTTGCAATATTGCTGTAATTGAACTTGTAATATTAGATACATTATCGAAAAATATATTTGTACCTTTATTTAATAAAACTGCCATTAAAATTGCAAATAAAAACAAAAATGGTTCAATATAAGATTCACTCATAATAACTAAAATTATGAATGCACAACCTACTGCTAAAACAATAATCCACATTGGAAGTACAGGATTATTCCTTTGAGATATTTCACCACTTGTAAAAGTTTCATAATCTTTATATTTTTCATCAATAGTTTCATATACTTCTTTTGCTATTTCAGAATCCTCAACATCATCTACATGAATAATATATAAAGTATAATCATCCTTATTGTAATCTTGAGTTTTATCATAATCTACAGAACTAATTCCATGAATATCTTTTAGTTCATTAAAAATTTGATCTTTTTCATCCTCTGCAAGTCCATTAAACATTAAATTCATACTGCTTTGCGTCTCTTCAAATTCATCTTCCATAATATCTAGGCCTATTCTAGTTTCTGATGAATCTGGCAAATATTTAGCAATATCATAATTTATGTTGACTTTATTTGATGCTATAACAGCAATTACTGAAAATATTATAAATATAATTAACATTAAATTTCTGTGTTCAACAATAAAATCAGTAAGCTTTTTCATTATAATTCACTCCCCCTATAGAAAAATACTAAATAAAATCATACTATATTATTATTGATAAATCTAGAATAGATTTACTAATTTTGTATAAATTTAGACACATTGGCTTAAATTGTATAAAATCTTTTACTTTATACTTTAATTTAGGTTTAAAATGTGATATAATTGCTAATGTTTACGAAAGGATTGATTATATGAAAGTACAAGGATTAAATTCCTCTTCAAGAAAAACTCAAGAACTTATTAAAAGAACTTTTGCAGAACTTATGAATGAAAAAAAATCTTTAAATAAAATAACAGTTACTGAATTAGTAAAAAGAGCAGATATCACTAGAGGTACTTTTTATACTCATTATGATGATATTTATGATGTGGCTAATGATTATCAATTAGAAACTATAGAATTGTTAATTAGTGAAGAAAATGTTTTATATAATAAAGATGATATAATAAACTATTTTAATGATATAATAGTCTGTCTTAAAAAAAATGAACAAATATATAAAATGTTATTGTCATCTACTGAATCAATAACCTTTTTAGAAAAATTAAATAAAATGGCTAGTAGAAAAATACTCTATGCTTTAGAAAATAGCATTTCTGAAAAAGATTATTTAGAATTGGATGTATATTTTTTTATGGACGGTGTTATGGCAGAACTTATAAAATATTTTAAAAATCAGAGTGATTATACTTTAGATGAATTGAATATAAACTTTAAAAAATGGTTTGAAAAGATTTTTAATTAAAACAAAGAATGGAGGCAAAAATGAAAATTACCAAAATTGAAACAAACATTAAAAGAAATTTATATTTGCATCAAACAGAAATTAATCATACAAAAACATACAATGACAAAATTGAAAACAACATTTTAAATATATATCCTAGTATTGAATATCAAAAGTTAATTGGCTTTGGTGGTGCATTTACAGGCTCTACATGCTATGTTTTAAACAATATTAATAATGAAATTAAAAATAAAATTATAGATGAGTACTTTAACAAAAATGGCTTAAATTATTCATTATGTAGATTAACAATAGCAAGTTCTGATTTTTCACCAAAGAGCTATTCTTATTCTAATAAAGACGACTTATCTGATTTTAGTATCTCTGAAGACATGAACTATATTATTCCTACAATAAAATCAGCTTTAATAATAAATCCAGAAATTAAATTCTTAGCATCTCCATGGTCTCCTCCAGCATTTATGAAAGATAATAAAATACTTTACTTAGGTGGTAAACTAAAGAATAAATACAAATCATTATGGGCTGAATACTTAGTAAAATATGTTCAAGAATACCAAAAACAAAATATAAATATAGATTACATGACAATTCAAAATGAGCCAAATGCAACTCAAATTTGGGAGTCTTGTCGATATTCTGCTGAAGAAGAAGCCAATTTTTTGAAACAATACTTATACCCTACTTTTAAGAAAAATAAGCTAAATACAAAATTTCTTATTTGGGATCATAATAAAGACAATATTGTAAATAGATCAATTGATACATTAGTAAAATATGGTGCTTTAGATTATGCCGAAGGAATTGCTTTTCATTGGTACACAGGGACTCACTTTGAAAACTTAAAAATATTGCATGATTTATTTGCTAATAAGCTTCTAATTCATACTGAAGGCTGTACAGGATATTCTAAATTTAAACCTCAAGATGAACTTTTTAATGCTCAAATGTACGCATCAGAAATAATTGGAGATTTTAACAATGGAGTAAATGGTTTTATTGATTGGAATATGGTATTAGACTATAATGGTGGACCAAATCATAAACATAATAATTGCAATAGTCCTATTATGATTAATAAAAATAATGACAACTATATTAAAACTCCTTCGTTTTACTATATTGCACATTTTAGTAAATATATTAAGCCCGGAGCTACTAGAATTGCATTTAGTAAATTTACTGAAAAAATTGATATGACTGCTTTTAAAAATCCCGATAATTCGATTGTTGTTGTTTTATTAAATCAAAACACTTATAATATAGAATATAACTTGTGTTTTAATAACCAGACATTTCATGATAATTTAGATAGCAATGCAATAGTAACTTTTATATGGAGATGAATAAAATGATAGATAGAAATAATAATCCTGAATACCTAAATTCTTTTTTAGATTATTCAGCAACAATATTAAATAAATCACCAAATTCAATAAAAGAATATAATTATGATATTATGAGTTTTTTAAAGTTTATTAAGATGCATTTTAATTTAACCAAAGTAACTGAATTAGACAATATTACTATAAATGATATTACGATAGATACAATTAAAAAAATAACTTTAAACGATATTCATGCTTATTTAGCTTATATGACCAACACATTTCATAGTAAGGCTGCAACAAGAGCCAGAAAAGCTTCAAGTATAAGGATATTTTTTAAATATTTAACTCAAAAAGCAGGATTATTAGAAATAAATCCTGCACAAAACCTTGAAAATCCTAAACTTGATCGAAGGCAACCTAAATATTTAACATTAGATGACAGCAAAAAATTATTAGAAGTTACAGCAAATGAAGATGAAAATAGAAATGCTAAAAGAGATTTTGCTATTATTACTCTATTTTTGAATTGTGGTATGCGTTTATCAGAATTAGTAGAAATAAATATTTCTGATATTGAGTTTTCTGAATGTAAAATGAAAGTAATTGGTAAAGGCAACAAAGAAAGAACTATATATCTTAATAAAGCTTGTATGAAGGCACTTAAAGAATATTTAGAAATTAGACCAGAAGGAAAAAAAGATACTTCAAACTCTAATAAAGCTCTTTTTCTTAGTGAAAGACATACTAGAATTGGAAGAAGAACTGTTCAATATATTGTCGAAAAGGAGCTTAATGCTGCTGGATTAGATTCTAAAAAGTGTTCTGTTCATAAATTAAGGCATACTGCTGCAACTCTTATGTATCAGTATGGAAAGGTTGATATTAGAGCTCTTCAAGAGCTTTTAGGACATGAAAGTATTTCTACAACTGAAATTTATACTCATGTTGAAAATACTCAAGTGCGTGATGCTGTAGAAAGTAACCCCCTATCTGATATGTAAAATATGACTTTGAGTTCGGAGAAAATTATAAAACTACTAAAATATTCTCCTTATTCAAAGTCATTTTAGATTTATATTCATAACAATATTGGCTGAATCTGTTCATTATCTAATGCATACTCTATTGTTTTAATTAAATATTCAAAATCAAAAACTATAGATCTAGGCTTTGTAATAGGATTATCTTGCCTAAAAGGTACAAAATAATAATTTTTTCTATTAAGTAACTTTCCTATATTTTCGGCATTTCCACTTAATGCATTGTTTGTAGATGGAGCTATTACAACTGGCAAGTTATTTCTTAAATGCGATTTAACAGCCATTGTAGCAGGAGTATCTATTATATCATGTGCAAGCTTTGCCATTGTATTACCAGACGCTGGAGCAACGACCATAATATCCGTCATTCGCTTTGGACCAATTGGTTCAGCATCCATAATAGTATGGATAATTTCTTTTCCAGTAATCTCTTCTATTTCATTTCTAAAGTCTTCAGCTTTACCAAATTTTGTATCTAAATTATAGCTATTAAAAGACATTATGGGAATTACATCAGCACCTTTATTTACCAATTCTTTTATTTTAGGAATCGTCTTACTAAATGTACAAAAAGAGCCTGTCAGTATAAACCCTATTTTTTTCCCTTTTATTTCCAACTTTTCTTCCCTCCCTTCATCTTATCTTATATATAATATGAAATTATGTAAATAAAGTTGTGAGAGTATAAAAATTATTTGATAAACTATTTATTTTAATAAAAAAAAGTGTTATAATAGCACTACAATTTCAATATATTTAAGGAGGGGTTCAAAATGATATTATACAATTCAGAATCAAGGGAAAAAGAAGAATTTAAACCAAGAAAAGGAAATCAAGTTAAAATGTACACTTGTGGTCCTACAGTTTACAACTACGCACATATTGGAAACTTAAGAACATACATATTTGAAGATATTTTAGAAAAAGCCTTAAACTATTTAGGTTATAACGTACAAAGAACTATGAATATTACTGATGTTGGACATTTATCTGATGATTCAGATTATGGAAATGACAAAATGTTAAATATGGCTATAAAACAAAATAAGAGTGTTTTAGAAATCGCCAAATTTTACACAGAAGCTTTCAAAAGTGATTTTTCCAAACTAAATTTAAAATGGCCAGAAACAGTAATCCCTGCTACTTCTTGTATTGATGTATATATTGAAATGATAAAAAAACTAATAGATGATGAGTATGCTTATGTATCAAATGGAAATGTTTATTTTGATACATCAAAACTAGAAAAATATTATAGATTTACAAATCAATCTCAAGATGAAATGCTAGTTGCTGCAAGAGATGATGTTGAAGAAGATAAATCAAAAAGAAATGTTCAAGACTTTGCCCTATGGTTTACTAAATCAAAATTTGAAAATCAAGCTTTAAAATGGGATAGTCCTTGGGGTATCGGTTATCCGGGCTGGCATATAGAATGTTCAGGAATTAGTTATAAATATTTAGGAGAATATTTAGACATACATTGTGGTGGTGTTGATAATAAATTTCCACATCACACAAACGAAATTGCTCAATCTGAAAGCTTTTTAGGGCATCATTGGTGTAATTATTGGTTCCATGTTGAGCATTTAAATGTTAAAGAAGGTAAAATGAGTAAAAGTGCTAATAACTTTACAACCGTACAAACGCTAATAGACAAAGGTTATGATCCACTTGTATATAAATTATTTTGTTTACAATCTCATTATAGAAAAATACTAATTTTTAGCTACGAAGGCTTAGATTCAGCAAAAAATGCATACAATAAATTAATTAGTAAAATTGCTTCTTTAAATAAAAACGATGGAGCAGTTGATAATGAAGCTATAAAAGAATTTGAAAATAAATTTAAGCAAGCATTAGAAAACGACTTAAATACTGCAACTTGTGTTACTGTACTATTTGATGTATTGAAAAGTAATTTAAATGATGCCTCTAAAATCTATTTAATAGAAAGTTTTGATAAAGTACTTGGTCTTTCTTTAACCAAACCAAAAAAAGTCATAAAAAATGATCTTGATGATGATAAGAAGGCATATGTTTTGTCTAAGATTGAAGAAAGAAAAGTTGCAAAACAAAATAAAGATTATCAACTAGCAGACAATATTAGAAATGAATTATTAGAACAAGGTATTGAACTTATTGATACTAAAGAAGGAACAGAATATAAAGTTATATAAATTTATACAACAGATTCGAGTTAAGATAAACATTTATATAAAAATTAAGCCCATCACTATAACAGAGATGAGCTTGATTTTTTATTTTATATAATTAACCAATTTTTCAGTTTCTTTAGCAATCATAAGTTCTTCATTTGTTGGAATAATATAAGCTTTAACTTTAGATTCTGGTTTAGTAATTAGTCTTTCTTCTCCCCTAACATTATTTGCATCTTCATCAATTATAAGTCCCATAAATTCTAATTGTTTACAAATACCTTTTCTAATATTAATTTGATTTTCTCCAACTCCACCAGTAAATACAACTGCATCTATACCATTCATTGCTACAGCATATTTAGCAATAAATCCAGCAATTGAATATTTAAATGATTCCATAGCTAATTTTGCTCTTTCATTATCTTCATAAGATGCTGATTCTATTACTCTAAAATCAGGAGCTAATCCTGAAATACCCATAACACCAGATTCTTTATTTAGCATATTTTCAACTTCTTCTGCTGTCATGTTTTCTTTTTTCATTATATATGTTATAACTGATGGATCTAAATCACCACTTCTTGTAACCATTGGTATTCCAGCGAGTGGAGTAAGTCCCATACTTGTATCAACAGATTTACCACCTTGAACAGCACAAATACTAGAACCTTGACCCAAATGGCATGTAACTATTTTTAAATCTTCAATGGGTTTATTTTCTATTTCTGCTAGTTTTTGAGAAACATACATATGTGATGTTCCATGGAATCCATATTTTCTTATTCCATATTTTTTATAATATTCATATGGAATTGGATAAATATATCTATTTTTAGGAATTGATTGATGGAATGCTGTATCAAAAACTGCTACCATTGGTTTTCCTGGCATTACATTTTGGCAAGCTTTCATTCCTAAAACTGCTGCTTTATTGTGTAATGGAGCAAGTTCTGCACATTCATCAACCTTTCTTATTACTTCATCTGTAATAATTACAGGTCTAGAGAAATATTCACCTCCATGAACAACCCTATGCCCAATAGCATTTACTTCATCTAAAGAATCAACAACTTTGTATTCTGGATTAATTAATTGTTTTAAAGTAAAATCTATAGCTTCTTCATGATTGTAAGCTGGATGTTTTATTTCAATCTTTTGTCCATTTACTTTATGTGTAATATAAGCTTCGTCTTCTCCTATTCTTTCATATTTACCAGAAGCCATTACATCTTCTGTCTCCATATTGATTAATTGATACTTAAGTGATGAACTACCGCAGTTTAATACTAAAATTTTCATTTTTATTTCCTCCCTAATTATACATAATTTTAAATCAATTTCATTGTTTCTTTTGCAATCATAAGTTCTTCGTTTGTTGGAACTACACAAATTTTAATGCTAGAGTTATTATTAGAAATAATAGCTTCTTCACCTTTTACTTCATTTTTAGTTAAATCTAATTTTACTCCCAAAAACTCTAAATTTTTACAAATATGCTCTCTACAATATGGGCTCTTCTCTCCTACTCCTGCTGTAAAAGTAAGTACATCTATACCTCCCATTGCAACAGCACATTTCATTATATAACCTGCTATTAAATAACAGAAAATATCTAAAGATAATTTCGCATGTGTTCCTCCTGCTAGAGTTTCAAATTCAATATCTCTAAAGTCCATTGAAACACGAGATACACCATATACACCTGATTTTTTATTTAAAATTTCTTCCATTTGATCAGCAGATAAGTTTTCTTTTTTCATTAAAAATGTTAAAACAGATGGATCTAAATCACCACTTCTTGTTCCCATTGCAATACCTCCAAGTGGAGTTAGCCCCATACTTGTTTCTACAGACTTACCATTTAAAATAGCACAAACACTCGCTCCTTGTCCTAAATGGCAATTTACAATTTTTAAATTTTTTATATCTTTGCCAAGCATTTCAGAAACTCTATTTGCTACATATTGATGAGATGTACCATGAAAGCCATATTTACGAACTGCATAATTTTCATAATATTTGTATGGAATTGGATAAATATATCTTGATTTTGGAATCGTTTGGTGAAATGCTGTATCAAATACTGCAACCATTTTCATATTAGGTACTACTTTTTTGCATGCTTCAATTCCAAGTATTGCTGCTGGATTGTGTAGTGGTGCTAAATCACTACACTTTTTTATTTCTTCTATTACTTCATCAGTAATTAGTACACTATCAGAAAATTTTTCTCCACCATGAACTATTCTATGTCCTATTCCTTGTAATTCGCTTAAATCTTTAATTACTCCATAATGGTCATTAGTAAGCCTGTTTAATACAAAAGAAATTGCTTCTTCATGATCTTTTGCCTCACGCTGAAATGTATGCTTATTTCCATTTACTTTATGCGTTAAAAATGAATTCGGCTGTCCTATTCTTTCGAAATATCCTTTAGCTAATAACTTTTCTGTTTCCATATCTATTACTTGATACTTTAAAGACGAACTTCCAGAATTTAAAACTAATATTTTCATAATTGCTCCTCTCAAATTTTGTGTCACTGGTTCCGGGTTTGAATGACACAAAATGTGTCATTCAAACCCGGAACCAGTGACACATTATTGTGCTTGAAGCGCAGTTATTGCAACAACGCCAACTATATCGTTACTACTACATCCTCTTGATAAATCATTTACAGGCTTTGCTATTCCTTGGCATAGTGGGCCATAAGCTTCAGCATTTCCTAATCTTTGAGTTAATTTATAACCAATATTTCCAGCATTTAAATCTGGAAATACTAGTACATTTGCATGTCCGGCTACTTTACTTTCCGGTGCTTTAGAAGCGGCAATTTCTGGAACTATTGCGGCATCTAATTGTAACTCTCCATCAACTTGCAAGTCTGGATGGTTTGTTTTTATTTGTTTAGTTGCATTTACCATTTTTTCTGTAAGCTCTGATTTTGCACTACCATACGTTGAGTATGAAAGCATAGCAATTTTAGCATCTTTTTGGACTAATTGTTCAAAGCTTTTTGCAGATGACACAGCAATAGCTTCTAGTTCATCAACTCCTGGATTTGGATTTAGTCCACAATCGGCAAATACAAATGTTCCTTCTTCTCCATATTTACAATTTGGTACAACCATTAAGAAAAATGCTGACACTAGTTTTGTTCCTTCTGCTGTTTTTAAAATCTGTAGTGCTGGTCTTAATGTGTCTGCTGTTGAATGAGCAGCACCTGATACAAGTCCATCGGCTTCCCCTGATTTTACCATTAACATACCATAATAAACTGGATCTAAAACAAGTTTCTTTGCTTCTTCTACTGTCATACCTTTATTTTTTCTAAGTTCTACTAGAAGATTGACGTATTCATCAAATTTTTCAGATTTTGCAGGATCTATAATTTTTACTTCTTCTATATCTAAATTATTGTCTTTAGCTTTTTTTAATATATTATCTTTATTTCCTATTAAAATGACTTTTGCAAATTTTTCTTTTAATATTTTTGATGTTGCTTCTAATACTCTTAAATCTTCTGCCTCTGGAAGAACTATAGTTTTAACATTATTTTTTACTCTTTCTTTTACATTTTCTATAAAATTCATGTAATACCTCCTTTGTAACTTTTACTATTATATAAATAAATTAAAAAATAGACAAGTATATAGAATAAATTGTTAGAATAGTTTTTTAATCTTCTTTATTAAATAATGACTTCCACCAGAAGTATTATTTTGAACATTTTCAACCATGCTAACAACTAGCAAATTATCCTTTCCTTCAGAATCAACAGTAAAGCAATCAAACCATCCTAAAGTTCCACTTTCATTATCATTTTTATCTTGTTTTAATTCTGCTGTTCCAGTTTTTCCAGCAATAGTCACTCCAGAAACCTTCATATCATTAGCTGTACCTTCTTTATTTTCAACTACCTGTATTAAATCATCCTTTATTGTGTTTGCTACATTTTCAGAAAAAACATTCTTTTTCCAAATTTCACCTTTACTGTTTTCATTATATTCTATATATGGTTTTATCATATCTCCATTATTGGCAAAGCTTGAATATATTGATGCCATGTGGATTGGATTAACTAATATGTTTCCTTGACCAAATCCGGAATCAGCAAGCTTTCCTTCTGTTTCTATTGTATCTGAATTTGAGTATTTAGACTTTGCTAAAGTTAATGGAAATTCTAATTGTTCATTAAAGCCCAATTTCTTTAAATTACTTATAAAGTCACTTGATCCAATTTTTAAAGCTAGTTGAGCAAAATAAATATTGTCTGAATGAATCATAGCATTTTTTAAATTTTTAGCTCCACTATATGGTGTTAAAGTAGTAACTTTGTAGTCTCCCCAACTAGAATCTTTTTGCCAACTTGTTCCTGAATAGCTAAATGTATCGCTTGTAGTTATTTTTCCAGTTTCTAGTCCTATTGCACCTGTAATTGGTTTAAAGGTTGATCCAGGGCAATAGCTTTGTATAAATCTGTTATATAATGGTTTATTTTTATCATTATTTAATTTATCCCATTTTTCATTTGTCATTCCTAAAACAAAATCATTAGAATCATAAGATGGTGTACTAACTAATGCCAATAACTCACCTGTTTGAGGTTGCATAACAACAAACAACCCTTTATCATCTTTTAATTCATCATATAATTTTTTTTGAATGTTGCTATCAATAGTAAGTTTTATATCTTCACCATTTTTTTGATCTTGTTTTGCTATTTCATATATATTATTGCCTTTTTCATCTTCTATGTATATTTCTTTACCATCTGTTGCTTTTAACCTATCTTCATATTGTAATTCTAAACCAGATTTTCCAATAATGCTTGTTGATGTATATCCTTTATCTTGATTTTTTTCCAATTCTTCTGCACTTATACTTTGAACATATCCAATTAAGTGTGCAGCTTCTTCCCCTAAATTATATACCCTTCCATCAGCGTCATTAATCATAATTCCGGGTATTTCCAATAGCTTTTCTTTTAATTCTGTATCACTTTTTGAAATTTTTTTAATCGGTACAAATGTATCATCTTTAACATAAGATGCAGATAAGAAATTGTTAATATTTTCTACTGAAACACCAGTTAGTTTTGATATTTTTGAAATATTGGCATCTTTATTTTCGCCTAATTTACCAGGAACAATTCCAACAGATGATATAATGCCATCATAAGCTAATTCGTTTCCATTTCTGTCTATAATACTTCCCCTATTTCCCTTTAAAGTTTTTACTCTTACCTTATATCCATCTTTTAATTCTGGATGAATTAAAGTTGTTGACCATTCCAATTTATAAGTATCATCTTCTTTTACCAGATTAGCACTGTTTGAGAATTCAACTTTACCAGCTGAAGTATATAGTTCTTGATTATATATAACTTTTGTGCTTTTATCTTCCTTTTTAGTTTCTGTAATATTAACTTTTAAATCTAAACTATCTATACCTTCATAAATATTTTTATTTTTTGTTACGAAATCTTCTTTACTTATTTTATTTTTTGAATTACTAGATAGCATGTCATACATTTCATCATATTTTTTATCATTTATGTATGAAATATACGTAGTTAAAGTATCTTCTGGTTTTTCTTTGTTAGAATTAATAATTATTATAGTTGCAATAGCAATTACTACTACTAAAATTATTAAACCAATTAATATAATTTTTTTGTTTTTCATACTTTATTAACCCTTTCTTAAATCTAAATGTTATTAATAAAATAAATTTTTATCTAATTATGAATCTAAGATAGTGCTTTTTCTATCATTGCCATTCTCACAAAAACACCATTTTCTATTTGTTTGAATATACGAGATTTATTACATTCTACAACATCATCTGAAATTTCGACATTTCTATTAAATGGTGCTGGATGCATTATAATTGCATTTTCTTTCATTTTCTTAACATTTTCACTATTTAAACCATATTTTTTATTATATTCTTCATTATTGATATTCATTGCTTCTGCATGTCTTTCTAATTGAATTCTAAGAAGCATTACTACATCAACTTGAGGTAAATATTCTTCAAAGTCTACAAATTCTAAATCATCATCTTTAAATTCTTTTGGTCCTGATGTATATACTTTCATTCCAAGCCTTTCCATTACTTTAATATTTGAATGAGCAACTCTTGAATGTTTTATATCTCCAACTATTAAAACTTTAAGTCCTTCAAAATGTCCAAATTCTTCTTTTATAGTATATAAATCTAAAAGTGATTGTGATGGGTGATCTTTTTTTCCATCTCCTCCATTAAGTATTGGAATGTTTATGTTTTCTAATTGTTTGTAATATTCATCTTCTCTATGCCTAATAACAACTGCATCTACTCCTAAACTTTCAAAAGTTTTTACTGTATCATATAAAGTTTCTCCTTTTTTCATGCTAGATGTTTCGGCTTCAAAGTTCATTGTTTTGCATCCTAATTTTAGCTCTGCCGTTTCAAAGCTATAGTGTGTTCTTGTTGATGGCTCAAAAAAAAGATTAGCTATAATTTTTTTTCCATTATAGTTAACCTTTTTTTGACCACTTTTAAAAGCGGTTGCATTATCTAATATTTCTTCAATTTCTTTTACTTCTAAATCTGCTAATTTTAAAATATTCATAATTTGATCTTCCTTTCTTATTTTTATCTTTGCTATTGTATCACTTATGAATATTTTATTCAACATTATTTGATAATTTTTTCAAAATTATCTATTCTCTTTATCTTCCATTATTTGTTTCATCATGCTTTTGAGGAATGTTGGCATATCTTTCATAGTTATTTATGTTAACAAACTTTCCATTTGAAATAAACCCTATAATATTATTTTGACTATCAAAAACAGGCTTATCACCTTCTGAAAGATTTCTACCATGTAGCATAGTAAGTTTGTGACTTGTTTTGACTTTCATTTCTCCTTTGTAATTTTTTATTGAAACGGGTGTCCCTGTTTGTCCATCTTTTTTTTCTAACAATTCATATTCATCTACATCATATCCCATTCCTAATGCTATATCTCTAAGAATTAAATATTCAGGTTTCTCTACACCTCTATAATTTGCATTGTTTGAAAATATATCACTTATGTACCCAACAGTTCTATAGAATTTATTAGGATCAGTAGGATCAGGAATTTTAGTTATATAAATTGCCTTTTTTTCTTTCATAAACTCTACTATTGGATTTTGGCCAGTTCCACTAATATATTTCCATCCAGGAACTTTTGACATTTCCTCAAAAGCAATCTGATAATGCAATTTATCATCAGGAACTTCTAACCTTTCCTCTCCTGCAACTAAAAATCCTCTAAAATCATCTATTAGAGCCATACTCAAATCCTTAATAATTTCATTAAAATTATAATTTGACATAATTATCCTCCCTTAAATATATTACATGAATTTTTTATTCAATATTATTAACTAATTTTTCCAATTCTTTAATTTTATCCCTAAGTTCTGCAGCTTTTTCAAATTCCATTTTAGAAGCAAATTCAAGCATTTCATCTGTAAGTTTAGTAATTGTTTCTTTAATATCTTCTTCTTTTTCAAGTTTAAATTCTACTTCTATATCGCTAGTATTAGTTGCAGAAATGCTATCTCTTACTGATTTTTGTATTGTTTGTGGAGTTATATTGTGTTCTTTATTATATTGTTCTTGAATTTTTCTCCTTCTATTAGTTTCTGAAATTGCTTTTTCCATACTATCAGTTAGTTCATCTGCATACATAATAACAGTTCCATCTGTATTTCTTGCAGCACGCCCTATTGTTTGAATTAGTGAACGCTCTGAACGCAAGAATCCCTCTTTATCGGCATCTAATATTGCAACCAAAGAAACTTCTGGTATGTCCAGTCCTTCTCTAAGTAGGTTAATACCAACTAATACATCAAATTCACCTAGACGCAACTTCCTAATAATTTCCATTCTTTCTAATGCTTTTGTATCTGAATGCATATAATTTACTTTTATATCTAGGCTTTTCAAATATGCAGTTAGGTCTTCTGCCATCTTTTTAGTTAGTGTTGTAACTAGCACTCTTTCGCCTTTTTCTGCTCTAATTCTAATTTGCTCTAATAAGTCATCTATTTGATTTGTTACGGGTTTTACTTCAATTTTTGGATCTAATAGTCCTGTTGGCCTTATTATTTGCTCTACCACATTACCTTTGGAATGTTCTTTTTCATAATCAGCTGGCGTAGCACTTACAAATACTACTTGATTTAATCTTTTTTCAAATTCATCAAATTTTAATGGCCTATTGTCAAATGCTGATGGTAATCTAAATCCATATTTTACTAAGCTTTCTTTTCTTGATCTGTCTCCATTGTACATAGCCCTAACTTGTGGAATTGTAGCATGTGATTCATCTATTAACAATAAAAAATCATCTGGAAAATAGTCAAATAATGTATATGGCGGACTTCCCGCAGGTCTTTGGCTTATATGTCTTGAATAATTTTCTATGCCTGAACAAAATCCTGTTTCTTTCATCATTTCTATGTCGAAATTTGTTCTTTCTTCTATTCTTTGGGCTTCTATCAATTTATTTTGAGACTTGAAATATTTTATTTGTTCTTCTAATTCTTCTTCTATTGTTTCTATTGCTTTGTTCATTTTATCTTTACTTGTTACATATTGAGAAGCGGGTGGAACTAAAATATGTTTTCTTGAACCAATTGCTTTACCTGTTAATGGGTTTATTTCATTTATTTTTTCGATTTCATCTCCCCAAAATTCAATTCTTACAGCAGATTCGCTTTGAGATGATGGATATATTTCTAGAATATCTCCTTTTGCCCTAAAAGTTCCCCTTTTGAAGTCAATTTCATTTCTTGTGTATTGCATATTTATAAGTTTTTTCATTACGTCGTCTCTTGATTTTTCCATTCCTGGTCTTAATGACATCATCATTTCTTCATAATCTACCGGATCTCCTAAACCATATATGCATGAAACTGATGCAACTATTATTACATCTCTAGTTTCAAATAAAGAAAGCGTTGCAGAATGACGAAGCTTGTCTATTTCATCATTTATTGATGAGTCTTTTTCTATGTATGTATCTGACTGTGGTATATAACTTTCTGGCTGATAGTAATCATAATAGCTAACAAAATACTCAACATTGTTTTCAGGGAAAAATTCTTTAAATTCAGAATAAAGTTGCCCGAGCTAATGTTTTATTGTGTGCTAAAACGAGTGTTGGTTTTTGTACTTTTTGTATTATGTTAGCCATTGTGAAGGTTTTTCCAGAACCTGTAACTCCAAGTAATGTTTGGAATTTTTTGCCTTCTTGTATTCCTTTTGATAAGTATTCTATTGCTTGTGGCTGGTCTCCTGTTGGCTTATAGTTTGATACTAATTTGAACATTTCTTCTCCCTTTTATATTTTTTCAACATATATTTCATCATTTACAGCTACTACTGTATATTTGCTTAAATTAGGAATATTCTTTATATCATCAAATTCGCTATACTCCAATATTTGCTTTTTTGCTTCCTTTTGTTTCTCTTGCAATTTTGATGCCTCATCTTTCTTCAAATATTTAAATTCTATCATTACAGCATTATAATTTTTTGTTAAATCCCTTGGAATTAGTAAAATATCTGGATACTTTCTTTGTACTTCCATCTCTGACTTTATAGAAAATATTTTTAAATTCATTGCTATTGAATAAAACAATATTTTTACATACTTTTCGTCAAACCTTACAAAATCTCTATTTGATAAATTATTTAAATAAGTATGTAGTAAATCTATTATTTTATCTATCTTTCCTTCTAATGCTATCTCTGTTGCGATTTTTATATATTGTTGATTTATATCTATCTTAACTTCACTATTTCCCATTTGTACAAAATAATCTGCATAAATCTCTTCCATTATTTTATTAGGTATATTTAGCTTAGCAAATCCTGCTATATCTCCATTTATTGTTAGATACCCTAAATAAAATAGCATTGACTTAAACTCTTCTTCTCCAAATCCTATTGCTGGATTAAATTTTTCTGTTATTTTTGTTGCTATGCCTTCTCTTGATATTGTTTTTTCTATTATTTCTTGTTTATTTTCATTTGTGCATGTATCTAGCATTCCACCTAGCTTTGAGTAATCACTTGCAATATTTACATCTACCAAACTTTCTGGAATCTCGTTAAATGCCTTATATTGACTTAAAAAATATAGACTCATATTTGAATTATACATATTCTCTTTTGCATTTATTGAAAATTTATATCCATCATAGTTTTCTTTCATTATTGGTAATAATTCTTCTTGCTCTTTTTCTGTTATTTCTTGTTCTTTCATCATTTTTATTAAATCTTCTTTTGTAAATCCTACCATTTCATTAAATCTTGGATCTCTTGTAATATCTCTTGAAATATTAAAGCCTGATGTTAGGCTATCTAGCGTAATTGGTGCTACTCCTGTTATAAAAATTCTATTTACTACTGTTTCTGTTCCTTCTTTTAATTTCTCATACCATTTTCTTACCTTTCCATTTTTTGACACTAATGTTTTAAATTCATCTGTATGAAATCCTAGTAATTCATTTGCAAAATGATCGTATTCATCTATTATTACATATATTTTCTCTCCAGCTTTTTGTAATATAAACGCTTTAAACAAATTATTTATAATATTTTCTGCTTCATCTTCGTCATTTACAAAAAAATCCATATTATATTTTCCTACGAAAAGCTTAATAGAAGATTCTACCTCTTTTTTGAAGCCTTTAATAGTTGTTTCTTCTGTTGTTGTGTCTATCCCTGAAAAATTAAATTTTAAAATATGATAACTATTTCTTAAATTTGTAGGGTTCTTCCCAATGTATGTTTCTCCAAATAATTTTTCAAATTTATCTGTTTTTAATATATCATAGTAATTCTCTAATACACTTGTAAATAGTGTTTTTCCAAACTTTCTTGGACGTAAGAACATTATTCTTTTATCTGATAAACTTTCAAGCTTTTCTATATACATTGTTTTATCTACATAATAATAACCTTCTTCTACTAATTCCTCATAATTACTTATTCCATTAGGTAATTTTTTCACTTTTTATCACATTCCTCTCTAAGATTAAAATATAGTTAGCAAGCTTAATCTCTTCTCCTTAATCATCATTAATATTTTACTATACTGTTATATAAAAAGCAAGAATTTTTATCTGCTATTCGGACACTTTTTTAAAAAGAAGGTCTTAGACATATTACTTGTCTAAAAACCTTCTTCTCTTATTTTTCAGCCTCACGCCTTTTATCCATATATTGCAAAAAAACATTCCTTCTCGTATAAGGCATTTCCTTTTGCTTTAATTTATTTAATAACAAACAATATCATATTATTTTTCTTGCTGACCGTTGGTTTACTCATACTTCTATTCTTTCTTGTGTAACTGGTGAAGCTTGGTATCTTGTTACAAATGATAATCCTGCTCATGCTGTCAGAAATTATTCATATCGTTTTGGTTCTGTTGAGTGTATTTTTAAATCTCAAAAAACTAATCGGCTTTAGACTTGAATCAACTAACACTCAAAAAATTGATCACTTTATTTCTTTGTTTACTGTTATGTGCGTTGCTCTAGTCTGGCTTACCATTATTGGCGTTGACTATGTAAAAAATAAACATCATTATCATTTGATTATTCGCGATACTAAAAGGCACAAAAATGGCTCTACTTCTAGGCTATATTCCTTCTTCAATCTTGGACTTACTATTTTCAACAAATGTTATGATTCTTCTTTAAGTTTCGTTTTGAAATTCAATTTTGTCCTCTACGATGTTTAGAAAATGAGCTTTACATAACTTGGGCAGATTTGCATCTGTTTTTTAAGCATGCCCATTTTACATAAAACGCTACATTTATTCCATATTTTCAGTGTTTTCGGTCGTGAATTTTGCCCCTATAACTATTGATTTTACTGCATTTGCTCAAAAATGTCCGGGTATCGGCCTTTTTTACTCTATCTTTACTGTTCCATCTTCTTCAATTTGGACATTAGATATTGGAATGGAAACTATCGGACGCACTCCACGGATGTAGCTATAGTGGTTGCCGCCCACACTCCCGTTACCGTTCACAACGCCTACGCCGCCAGTGTATTTATTACTAGGAGAAGCCAGCCAGTAGATTACTCCAATATTATATAAACCTTCTAATATACTGGGCTTTAGTGGGCTTTCTTTATATAATCCTTCTGGTTTATCCCATACATAACCATTTGTTTCTACATCATCATCAATATTATCAGACCATTTAGCTTGATTTCCAGTAGCTTCCCATGATAATGCTAGCAATTCCATTGTTGGTCCTCCTACTGCATAAGTTCCTGTTGGTGCATTTGTTGATATATATTTTTCCCAGTTTTTTGGATCGCATAAATATGCTGTTGCCTTTGATCTATCTTCGTTATCTGTCTTGTTTGCCTCAACTAACTTCTTTTGCCATTTTGAATTATAATCTGCTCCATATGTTACATCTTTATATGTATAAATACTTCCTTTTTCTGGATTTTTAGGGTCGAATACATCATCTGAATTTGTATAATCTGTTATCGGAATACCATTATTATCATTAAAAGATATTACTCCCGTTGAAATTAAAAACATTTCTTTTTCACTTGCATAAAATACTCTCCAACCTCTACTATAACTTGATGAATATCCTGAATAATTGACATTTTGTCCTATTGCATCATTTATTTTTTCTTTCTTCTCTGCGTTCGTAAGTGTTCCTCCTCCAGTACCTCCTCCTGTTGAGGCTACTGTATCGCTCCATGTTATTCCACCGTTTTCGTCTATTGTTCCTGTTACTGTGTATGATTTTGTGTTTAATGTTATTGTGTAATTCTCTTTATCTACTGTTGATGAAGGTAACAATTGGCTATTTCTTTTTTTTGCATTTTCTACTGCATCATATGCTGCTTCTGCCACTTCTCCTCGTGTACTTGCTCCTTCTGTTACATTTCCTTTTACATAGGTATTATTATAGTAATTTAATAACCTTTCTTGCACTGTCATTGCTATTTCATCTTTTGCTCCTGCTATCGCATCTTTTTGTGCTGCCTCCGTTGCTTTTTCTGGCGCACTGTTATTTCCAGATAACATTGTCATTGTTACTCCTGCTAAGATTAGCAAGACTATTATTGTGATGACCAATGCTATTAATGTTATTCCCTTTTGTCCTTTGTTGTTCCTTTGGAAAATTTTTTGTTTTACAAATTTCATACTTTTTTTCACTTTGCTTTTTCCTCCCTTTTCTTTTGATTGTTATTTAAATTGTTTATACAATATCGTATAATTTAATTGATATTGTTGTACTTTTGGTTGATTTTTACTTCATCGTAAAATAAATCACTTTATGACTTTTAACAACTACTTAAATTTTAATTGTTTATTAAAAAAATGTCAATAAAAAGAAAAAATTTTATGTAATAAATCATAATAGTTTTTTTCTTAAAAAATAAAAAAATGAAAGAAGGAATGTAAACATGGAAAAAGAAAAAACATTAAATGAAATAATATAAGAATGGCTCAAGTTTAAGAAAATCACACTAAAAGAATCCACTTATTATAGATATATTTATATGATAAATCAATATATTGTACCTCATTTTAAAAATATAGAAATAGAAAATTAAAATTTTTATAAAATTTTAACTATGTTTTTTTTATTCTAGGCAATCAGTTAAAAAATATTTTTGGAATAAATATAATCATTCCTATTATTGCAGAACCAATAGCCAATACAAGCACTGCACTTGCTGAAATATCTTTAGCTATTTTAGCTTTTTTATTTTTATAAGGTGTTATCATATCAACAACTGTTTCAATTGCTGTATTAAATAATTCTCCTGCAATTACAATTGAAAACAAAATAATACATATAAACCATTCCAATATACTAATTTTAAAAATAAATCCCATTGCAATTACTATAAGCATAATTAATATATGTATTTTCATATTTCTTTCTGTTTTTAAAGAGGTAAAAAATCCCTCAAAGGCATATTTAAAACTATTTGCTATCTTTTTTGTTTTTACTTTTAATTTTCTTTTATTTTTCAATTTCATAATTATTTCCTTTTAATATAAATTTATTAATAATACCAACATAAATAACTAGATAAGATATTGATATTAAAAATCCTGCTAATACATCACTTGTGTAGTGAACGCCTAAATAAATTCTACTAACACCAATTGCTACAATTAGAATACTTAACATTGTAATCAAAAGCCATTTTAAATATTTATTTTTTACATATTTATATATTAAATATATTATAAATCCATAAAAAGCCATACTAATCATAGAATGTCCTGATGGAAAGCTATAGCCACTTTCATCAATTAGCCTATATTCTGTTGGTCTAGGTCTTTGTAAAATATTTTTTAATAATAAATTAATTCCTGTTACAATTACTAAATTAGAACAAATAGATATTCCTATTTTCTTATTATGTATTGCTACTAAAAGAATTAGTGCAACTACAACTACAAATGTTGCTCCTCCAAGGTTAGTAATAAATTTTGCTATTGGTATTGTAAAATCTGATATTAAATATGTAGATACTAATTTATAACCTATTATATCTGCATTCATAATTTCTTTGTCAAATACATTTTGTGCTATTGCTATAAAACCTATCACACAAATGAATAGTACAATCCATTTTAGATTTTTTTTCGTAAATTCTATTATTTTTTTCTTGGTTATTTTCATTTGTTACCCTTTCGTGTTCTAATTTTGCATAAATATTTGTTGTCCCTTGATTAAATCATAGCTTACTAATTCGCTACTATCTAAATTCTCCTTATTCATATCTATTGCACTAATTTGATTATTTTCATAAGTTGTATAATAATATATTCCTTTATCCATGTTACAACAAGAACTATAAATAGTTAGTTCATACTTTCCTTCTCCCATGTGGACGCATCCTCTTTGTTGATATACAGATTCTAGTATATGGAAAAATTGGCTTATACTTTCTGATTCTGAATCTCCAGATTTTGAATTCATTTTAGTAAATGTTGCTTTTACAAATCTAGAAGCAGATGACAAGTCTCCTGGTAGTCCCATTGCACCCATTCCACGACTATATGTTTTTAAATTCAATTTTTCTGAAAAATTATTTACTGGCAGTTCAGTTGATAAACTTATATAATTATTTAGATTAAATAATTGAATATCGAAAGTTGGATTATTAGTAAGAACACCAACTGGATTATCATATATCTTTAATCCATCTTTAACGCTTTCAATAGTTATAGATTTTTCTTTATCCGCGATTATCCAATGTAATGGAGATACTGGTAATTCATCACTAAAATTAATGTTTACAATATTTATATTTTCTAATAATTTTTTTGTTTCTTCAATATTTGAACATTGTGATAAAACATATGGTATAAATTCAAAAGGTGCTATGTTTTGTTTACCAACTTCAATTTCTTTATAGTTAGCATTTTCTGGAAAATTTAATCCAGCCATTCCTAGTCCTTTTTCATTTATAGCGTCATAATAAAGTGGATAATTATTTGCAACATATGCCATTCCGATAATTGCGTAATGATTTTTTATATTTTCTACTTTCCTAAATTTAAATTCATAATTTTTAGGTGTTATTGTAATTGTTTCTTTATATGAATATTCTAAATCTAAATTTCTTCCAAAATAATGATTATTTGTAGTATAAGTTATTGCTGTACACATACTCCCAATTCCTCCTTAATAAATTTTATTTTTCTATTATTTTTTATTGATTATAACACATATTTTTTATAATTAGTATTTTTCATACATAATTTTTACTTCTTTATATTTTAGTTTTCCAAATCCAATTTTTATATCATTTCCGTTTAATAAAAATTGTTTTGCATTTTTCTGTAAATTTGTATTTTCTTCTAAAATCGCATAATTACTTATTTCTTGGACATTAAAAACAAAATTTAATATATCTTCAATACATGACTCTCCTTCTTTTATGTTAAAAAGTGATTGAAATTGAATAATATTTGATTTATTATCTAACATATTTTTTAATTGTGGGCTTAATAGCCATGACTCGCAATAATATGAATAATTACATATGTTAAAATATTTATTTATATATTTTTTTGAATTGTATAATGAGTCAATAACTTTTTCTTGACTTAGTTTTTCTCCTTCAGGGATATGAATATAAATATTATTATTATCTAATTCATATTGTAATCTCCCAACTTCAATTAATTTACCATTTATAAAATAAGCTCCCCATAGCATTTGTGATACTCTTATATTATTATATTTTTTTAAATATATATCTTTTGTTAAACATTCTTGTACTCTCTTTTTTTGAATCTCTATTTGCTTTAGACTAAAATTTAATCTATTCATGGTTTCAATATGTTTTTTATAACCTGATAGAAGCATTACATTAGTTATAAAAGGCACATTTATTTCAAATATATCTTGAATTTTTTTATATTGCCATAATTTGTTAATTTCATTATTTTCATCTAAATATAATATATTATATATTTTTTCATAATTATCAATTAAATTAGTTTTCTTTATTTCATCAATTGCCTTTTTACATCTATTATAATATTCTTTATCTTTAATTTGATAAAATTCTAAACTATGCAAAATATCTTCTTCATTTAACACAATATTGTAATCTCCTTTTTATTCTCCTAACTTTTTTATTAATTTTCAACTCAAATTTTGTTAAATTCTTATAATTTGTCCTGGGAATATTAAGTTACGATTTTCTATATTATTCAAGCGCACAATATATTCTACCGAAACTCCAAATCTTCTTGCAATTCTATATAATGTATCCCCTCTTTTTATTTTATAGAATGTATAATTATTATTAGATCTTGAAAAATTTGGCATTGAAATTGATGTTATTCTTAGTTTTTCTCCAGGGAATATAAGATTTGGATTAGAGATATTGTTTAAACGCAAAATTTGATTTACACTTACACCATAAAATCTTGCAATTTTTGATAATGTATCTCCTCTTTTTACAGTATAGATTATACTTCCTGTACCAGAGGTTTCTCTACCTACTACTGTTGAATTTGTTAAAATTCTAATTACTTCACCTGGGAATATTAAATCTGGATTTTTAATATTATTTATATCTGCTAATTCATTTACAGTAGTTCCATATTTTCTTGCTATTGCCCAAAGTGTATCACCTTTTTTTACAATATACTTTATTGTTTGTGTATTTCTACTATTATTAGGATTTTTAATTGTAGGAATTTCTTCATTATTATTTCCTAAAAATATTTCATTTGTAAATCTGTCTCTATCTACATATCCATTAATGCCATTAACAATTCCTCTATCTTCAAATTGTATACCAATCCAAGTATTCCAACTTGTATTAACATTTCTTAA
This sequence comes from uncultured Clostridia bacterium, assembly GCA_947630545.1. Taxonomy (GTDB): domain Bacteria; phylum Bacillota; class Clostridia; order TANB77; family CAG-508; genus CAG-269. The sequence continues at coordinate 26,034 of CANRHX010000003.1, read as the reverse complement.
ACTATTATAATCGCCATAGTACGCAAGCCATAAACTATATCTATCAGCCACTTCTCTACTAAATGTATTTTGTGCATTAGATAAATCGCTATAAACTATTATATCTTTCCCTGTTAAACTTCTTACTCTATCTAAAAATGTAATTGCAATATTATTTATTTCAGTAGTTCCAACTCCTCCAAACTGTTCATAATCCATAACCAATTTACAATCAGGCTTTTTCCCAGATATTACTGAAGCAAAAAAATTGGCTTCTTGAATAGCTTCTTGCCTATTTATTGCTGTTAAAAAATGATAAAATCCTACTTTGAGCCCATTAGCCTTGGCATTTTCATAATTTATCTCAAAATAAGGATCTATAAAATTAAGACCTTGACTTGCTTTGATATATACAATTTCTATTCCGCTTTCTTTTACTTTAGCATAATCTATGTAACCTTGCCAATCACTTACGTCTATTCCTTCATATAATCTATTTGATTGTGATGTTATTGCTATACTTCCGTTTTTGTTAAAAAACATTATAATAGCAAATATCATTAATACTGTAAATATGTTTAATATTTTATTTTTCATACAATAACTCCTTTACATATTAAGTTTAAATTATAATATGTAAAGGAATATAATTTAGTTCATTACTATTAATTACACATTAAAGCTTTTTTATAATAATTATAGCATTTTATAGTTTCTAAATGAATAACACTATTAGTTTGTAGCAAATTATTAATAATCCATTTGCTTACTTCAACCATTCCTTTATCAATGTTTTCTTTAATAGTATCAACATAGTAAGTTGAGCAGTATTTTCTATTTTCTTCTGTGGCATCTGCAAGATAGATTATTTTTTCTAACATGCTCATATTTTCTCTTCCTGTTGTGTGATATTTTACTGCGTTTACCATATCATCTGTAAATCCATACTTATTTTGGCATATATATGAACCTATTTTTGCATGAAGCAAATTTCTATTTACTTTCTCTATATCATCTAGTTCAATATTAAAATCCTGTATGTATTTTTTGTTTTCTTCATCTGAAAATTCTTTTGCAATATCATGTGCAATTGCAACTAATTTTACTGTTTCATTATCAATGTTATAAATTTTAGCATATTCTAATGCTCTTTTTACAACTCCTTTGCAATGCGTAAATCTTTTTTCAGATAATTTTCCTTTTACTTCTTCATATAACTCTTCGTACTTAATCATGTTTTTCTCCTAAACATATTCTATTTTGTTCCGTAGATTCTATCTCCTGCATCTCCAAGACCTGGAACAATGTAAGCATCCTCATTTAATTTTTCATCTATATGAGCACAGTAAATCTTAACATCTGGGTGTTTTTCAGTAACTGCCTTTAACCCTTCTGGTGCAGCAATAATACATAAAAATTTTATCTTCTTTACTCCCTTTTCTTTAAGTAAATCAATTGCATCTATTGCACTTCCTCCAGTAGCTAGCATTGGATCCAAAATTATAACTTCTTTTTCTTCTATATTTTTTGGAACTTTGAAAAAGTAATTAACTGGTTTATGATTATTAGCTTCATCTCTATACATTCCAATATGTCCCACTTTAGCATTAGGGATTACGTTTATTACGCCATCTAATATTCCCATTCCAGCTCTTAGTATTGGAATAAATGCAAATTTATCTTCATTTAATTTTCCTGTTTTCATTTTGCAGATTGGTGTTTCTATTTCCACTTCTTCTAGTTTAACATCTTCCATTGCTTTATAGCATAGGAATACTCCAATTTCATTTGCAAGCTCTCTAAACTCTTTTGTTCCTGTTTCTTTACTTCTTAAAATTGCTAATTTGTGTTCAATTAATGGATGATTTAATTCCACTACATTTTCTTGTTTACTCATAATTTTTCCTCTCCTTTTAATTTTTGTTTCTTTTCTATAAATAATAATTTTACAACAATTTATATAATATCTATGAACTATTACAATTGTTAGCCATAAAAATTTTCCTCCTCTTAAATTAAACGTTAATCACTTATATCAGCATCTAAAAGTACATAAAATTTATATTTAGAATATTTACTTTCGAGCCTTCTTATTATTCTATTTTTAAGTTCTTCAGCATCTTCACATTCAAAATCAATAATTAAATCAAAATATATTTTATTATTCTTTTTATCTGCATAAAATCCATGAATTTGCTTAACATATTTATATTCTTGTACAATTTTAGCTAACTCTTGTTTGATTTCTGAATATTCACTATCATCATTAGCCGCATAAATACCTATAGTAGTAAAAATTCCAAACTCATTAAACAAATCTACCGTAATTTCTCTAGTTAATGTATGTATTTCTTGTGCAGTCATATCATCTCGTACTTGTATGTGTAAATCTGCAATTGTTTTAGATGGTCCATAATTATGAAGCGCTAAATCATACGTACCCTGAACCTCTGGATAAGAACCAACTTTTTCTTTTATTTTATCTGTAAATTCTTTGTCTTCTCTTTGTCCTATCATGATATTTAAAGTTTCTTTCAATATTTTAATTGCTGACCTAATAATTATAATTGAAATAGCTACACCTATATATCCTTCTATTGTTAAATGCCAAACATAATTTATTATTCCTGCTATCAATGTTGAAAGAGATAAAATTGAATCCATAAAAGCATCCTCACCTGAGGCTACTAAACTTTGTGAATTTACTTTTCTTCCAACTTTTTTTACATATCTACCAAATACAAATTTAACTACAACTGCAACTGCTACAATTATAAGTGATACAATTGAATAGTCAGTTTCAGATGGATTAACTATTTTTAAAATTGATTCTTTTAAAGCTATTATACCTGCAAAAAGCACTATAAATGATACTATTACTGATGCAAAATATTCAATTCTACCATGTCCATAAGGATGTTCCTTATCTGGCTCTTTATTTGCAAATTTTGTACCTACAATTGTTACTACTGAAGAAATTGCGTCTGTTAAGTTATTTACAGCATCTAATACTATTGCAATAGAGTTTACTATAAATCCAATAATTGCCTTAAATCCAACTAAAATCAAGTTTACTAGTATTCCTAATATACTTGTTTTTATAATTTTCTTTTCTCTTTCCATTAAATTACCCCTTTTACTATATGCCTAAAATCAAAGTATCAACCACTTTAAAAGATGCGTCTTCATTTGTTAAAACAATATCAAAATTTTGTTTAAATACCTCACAATTTTCATCAACTTTTTTATCTAAAAAACCGCACAGATATTGTTTTATTCCATTCAGATTGTGGAACCATTTTTTTATCTTCAACAAAATCTCCTAAAAGTAATCTATACTCTTTATTACTTATTTTATTGCTGATTTTTTTGGTTATGTGTCCTTCAATAGTTTTATTTAAAGTATGAATTATCTCGGAATTGTGCTCTTTCATATTTCCATTTTCATTAAATGAAATAAAATTACTTATTATATCAATATTATCATAATAACATTGATTGTTTTTTAGAAATTGCTCTATTACATTTCCTATTCCAGCTGATAGAATTATAACTGGAATATTATTTTTATACATATCATTTAAAAAATCTTTAGCACCTAACCTAAATATTAAATTACTATCATTTATAGATTTTTTTAATTTTTCTAAAGTTAAATTATATTCATAGTATAAATCCATGCAACTTCTATACCAAATTTCCATAGCTTTATTTTTTTCTTCAAAGCTAATTGTATAGTCAAGTTCGATTGGTGCATATTTTTTATATAATTCATTAGATTTTTTTCTAAATTCTTCTCCTAATTTTAGACCACTTGCGTCCCAAGAATCACAACTTGTTTTTGATGTTATTGTTTTGTCAAAATCTATTGCTACATAAAAATTAGTTTTTGTTAATTTTATTTTTTCTAATTTCGTTTTGTTTATATATTTCATTTTTTGACCTCTTTTATTTGGCAATATTTTATCAAATTTTATTATGTATTGTCAATTTTTTGTTAAAACTTGCAGAGTTCATTTATTGTGTGATATAATTTCAGTTGGAATATAAAATTAGTATAAAAATAAATATAGTATTAAGAAAAGAGGGATTTTATGGATGAGCTAAATAGGAAATACTTAACTTTACTTAGTAAAACTTATAAGAACATTGATGAAGTGACAACTGAAATTATAAATCTTCAGGCTATTTTAAATTTACCTAAAGGAACTGAATTATTTATGAGTGATGTTCACGGTGAATATGAAGCATTTATTCAAATATTAAATAACGGTTCTGGAATAATAAAAAGTAAGATTGAGGACATATATGGTAACTCAATAACAGCTGAAGACAGAAAAGATTTAGCAACTTTAATATATTACCCTGAAGAAAAATTAGATTTAGAAAAAAGTAAAAATAAAAATATGAATGAATACTACAGAATTATGCTTTATAGATTAATAGACGTAGCTAGAGCAGTGAGTTCAAAATATACACGTTCAAAAGTTAGAAAAGCAATGCCAAAAAATTTTGATTACATTATTGATGAATTATTACATGCACAAAATGATAATGTATATGATAAAGAAAATTACTACTGTCAAATAATAGATAGTATTATTGATTTAAATAGAGCTGATAAATTTATTATAGCAATTTCTGTTTTGATAAAAAGAATGGCAATAGATCATCTTCATATAATTGGTGATATTTATGACAGAGGTCCTGGTGCTCCAATTATTATGGATAGACTAATGGATTTTCATTCAATAGATATACAATGGGGAAATCATGATATACTTTGGATGGGTGCTGCTTGTGGAAATGAATGTTCAATTGCAAATGTAGTTAGAATTTGTAGTAGATATGACAATTTATCAACTCTTGAAGAGGGTTATGGTATTAATATAAGACCCCTTTCTATATTTGCCCAAGAAACATACAAAGATGATCCTTGTAAAGAATTTTTACCTAAAATATGTGAATTATCAAGATACTCTAATTCAGATAAAATACTAATGTCTAAAATACAAAAGGCAATTGCGGTAATACAATTTAAGTTAGAAGGAGCTTTAATTAAAAGACATCCTGAATATAATATGAATGATAGACTTTTATTAGATAAAATAGATTATGACAATGCACAAATAACAATTGGAAATAATACTTACAAATTAAATGATAGTTACTTCCCTACCATTGATAAAAACGATCCTTTTAGATTATCAGAACAAGAACAAGAAATTATAGATAGATTAAAAGAATCTTTTGTAAATAGTGAAAAATTAATTGACCATGTTACATTTTTATATTCAAAAGGTCATATGTACCAAAAATATAATGGTAATTTATTATTCCATGGTTGCGTACCTTTAGATGAAAATGGCGAATTTGACGAATTGGAAATAATGGGTAAAAGAGTAAAAGGCAAAGAACTTATGGATTATATGGAAATTATTGCTCATAGAGCATTCTTTGGTAAATCTTCTGAAAATCAAGATGATGTTGATTTTATGTGGTATTTATGGGGTGGTCCAAAATCTCCATTATTTGGTAAAGATAAAGTTGCTACTTTAGAAAGATACTTTATTGATGATAAAAAAACTCATGTTGAAGTAAAAAATCCTTATTACTATTATTTAGATGATGAAAAAATTTGTGATAAAATTCTTAAAAACTTTGGACTTCCTACAAAGGATGGACATATAATTAATGGGCATATGCCTGTAAAGGCTAAAGATGGAGAAAGTCCTATTAGAGCAAACGGAAAATGTATTGTTATTGATGGTGGCTTTGCAAAATCATATCAAAAGTCTACTGGTCTTGCTGGTTACACATTAACTTACAATTCTAATGGTCTTGTCTTAGCTGCTAATGAACCTTTTGAGTCTAAAAATAAGGCTATTTTGGATGGATTGGATATTAAGAGTCAAACTATCTTAAAACAATATGTAGAGAGTAGAAAATGTGTTAAAGATACTGATATTGGTTCTACTTTGCAAGAACAAATTGATGATTTAAAAATGCTACTTAAAGCTTATATTGATGGAGATTTAAAGGAAAGTATATAAAATAAAACAGTTATAATTAAGTGACACTAGTTCATTTTATTATAACTGTTTTATTTCTATAATTTTTTTAAATCTTTATATACTATTTCATCTAAAAACTTTTGATTTTTTTGAAAATCTGCCCTAATCTCCGTTGCATGGATTGGAACTTTTTTTCTTTTTAAATCAACAAGTCTATTTTCAATATTCATATATTCTGCAACTTTCTCTCCATATAGTTCACTACTATAGAAATGAGTTACAGGAATATCTTTTACTAAACTTGATAAATATTCCATTTGAATTTTTACACTTTCCGAATCTAAACCATATTGTTTAGGACTATTATAAGCATAAATAATATGAACCTTTGGGTACAATTTTTTTAACCAATCTGCTCTTTTTTCTATATTTAAATCTATAACATCTGTGTCATAAATAACGCAATATACTTCATCCATTTCTTTTATAGCTGTATCAATTACTAATTGATGTCCTTTATGCAATGGAGCATATTTGCCTATGGTAAAACCAATTTTTTTCTTACTCATTTTAACCCTCTAAAATTTTAATTGTCCTTTCTATGCCCTCTTTTATATCATAATGAGCTTTCCATCCTAAAGCTTGTAATTTTGAACTATCAAGTCTTGCTTTAGTTGCTTTACTATATCCTGCTTTTTCTTGTTCATCTGGAAGTTCAAATACAACTTTAGTTCCTGCTACATCTGCAATAGTTTTTGCTAAATCTCTTAAAGTAATATCTGATTTTTCATCTGCTATATTATATGCTTCTCCACATTCACCTTTTAGCATAACTGTAAGTAAACCTGAAACAGCATCAGCAATATAAGTATATGAGTAAAATTGAGTTCCCTCACTTTTTAAAACTATATTCTCTTTAGCTATACCGTTTTTGATAAATTGTGAAATTGCCTTTGTATCTGACATTAACATTGTTGGACCATAAGAACGAGTTAATCTTGGAATTACTATATCCATATTTTTTTGCTTTATATATGCTTGGCATAAAGCTTCTCCACATCTTTTACTTTCTGTATAACCTGCTCTTAATGTATTACAATTTATATATCCACAATAGTCTTCAGTAAATTTTTCTGTATCTCCTCTATTTTCTCCATATATTTCATTAGATGATGCAAATACAAATCTTTCTACATTGTGCTTTTCAGCAAATTTTAATAAGTTATTTGTACCAATAATGTTTGTTGCTACTGTTCCTATTGGATCTGTAGAATAAGCTAAAGGATGTGTGTTACTTGCTAAATGTAATATATACTCTATATCTCCTAAATCGTCTCTTTCTAATGGTTCATTAATATCAAAAGGTATAAATTCAAATAAATTACTTGTGAAATGTTTGTCGAATCTTTCTTCTACTTTATCTCTGTTTCTCCCTAATGCATAAACTTTACAATCCAAATTATAATCTTTATTGTGTTGCATAATGCTATCCACTAAACAACTACCAATTAAACCTGTTGCTCCACTTATAAATACAGATTTATTTTTTAATTTTTCCCAAGGTAAATCTAAATCACTTATATATTTAATATCTTCTAAATATAATTCGTTTTTAAAAGCTTTCATACTCTCTCCTTATTTTAACCAAGCATCTTTATCCATATTTAAATATGCTTTAAACATTTCTAAATTATCTTTAGTTGTAAGTTTTATATTTTTGTCTGAACCAGCAGCAAAATATAATTTTTCTCCTAATTCTACCATCATAGTATTTGTATATGATGAGCCATATATACCTATTTCTTTTTCAAATGCTTCATGATATGCTTTATCTAATTTTTCAAATTGATATGCTTGTGGTGTTGATACTCTTCTTAATGTTTCTCTTGGTATGTATTGTTTTGTTGTTTCTTTATCATCTGGATTTACAACAAATATTTGCTCATTATATGGCATTGAAGAAACTGCATTTCCGTATTTTTGACATTTAACAATTACATCTGTTAAAACTTCTTCTTCAACTAGCGGTCTAACTCCATCATGTATAATTATTACATCATCTTTTTTACATTTATCTTCTAAATTATATACACCATTTCTTATTGATTCTTGTACTGTATCTCCTCCAGAAATTATCCATTTCAATTTTGTTATATTAAATTGTTTTGCATAAGCCCTAACTATATCATGCCATCCGTCTATACAAACTAATTCTATTGCATCTATATTAGGATGCTTTTCAAAACTTTCTAATGTATAAATTAATATTGGTTTGTCATATACATTTATAAATTGTTTTGGGATATCTTGCCCCATTCTTTTGCCTGACCCTCCAGCTACTATTATTGCTATATTCATTGCACATTCACTCCTTTTTATAAATTTAAAGTTACTATATCAAAATATAAATATAAAATCAAGTAATATTTGTATTATATTTAAAATTTAATTCCACTTTGTATATCTTTTTCAATTGATTTTATGTAATTTGAAATTATTTTTATATCGTTTTCATCTGTAACTTGTATCATTCTATGATTTTCTAAAATACCATAATAAATGTTTATTTTTCCATCAGTTTTTGAGTAATCTGTATATAAAATATAATTATTGTTTTTCCCTTTTATTGAAAATTCAGATAACTTATAATATACTTTTTTTTCTCCTTGCTCATTTTCAAGTACAAGAGAAGATACTTTTTCTTCATTATACATTATCTATCATAACCTCCTTTATCTGAATTTTCTTTTAAATTAGCAGTCGCAACAGTTGAATTGTCTTTACCAGGTTGAATTTCACGTTTACTCATCCCAGGTATATCTACTAAATATGATGGTCTTATTGCTTTTCTTATGTTTGCACCTCTAACCAAATAATTTGCAATTTTATTACCATGTGTGTTTCCTGATATATAAGCTATTTCGTCAAAAGACAAACAATCACTCATACCATCAGAACACACCATAACCAAATCCGGCTCGCTAATTTTTATAACATGAGGTTCAGGAGCTTCTTTTTGGAAAAATAAAGATGATAAATTGCCTAATTTGTGAAATCTCATATCATCTAATTTCATTTCTGGATATTTAAATCTATATTCATTATCATATAACTCTTGGACAATTGACTGATCCCTAGAAATTTGATACAATTTTCCATCTTTTTTTGCATATACCCTAGAGTCCCCAACATTAATAGCAATTACTTTTCCCTCATATATTATTGCCATAGCTAACGTAGAACCAGGTCTGTCTATTAGATTTACCTTAACTTTTTCTTGAGGCAATATACTTTTCACTTTTCTAATTATATTATTGTTTGAATTATCTTTCAATTTGTCTAGTATAGTTCGTTTTATATATTTTTTTATGGCTTCTTCGTTGATATGATCGAAATCTTCTTTTACTTTTTCATTTAGTTCTTTTTTATTTAAACTAAATAATTCCTTACCATTTTTTATAAACCATTTTTTTATTAATTCTACAAGTATATCACTAGCAATTCCCCCTTCTTCCATTCCTCCTGCACCATCACATACTGCAATCATTTTTAATTTTTTATTTTTGGGGTGAGTCATGATTATCCCTGAATCTTGATTTTCCTCTCGCTGATTTCCTATTGAAGAAACAATATTAAGTCCACCTTTATCAATTGTAGATTGAGTTTCGGGAGCATTTTTATCTCTTATTCCACTTAAAATAGCACAATTTCTTGCTGTAGTAGGATAAAATCTATTTACCTCTATTTTATTTTCATTTTCTTCTATATCTTGAAAAAATTCAGAATATTTTATTTCCTTTTCAAATTCATCAGTCATTAATTTTATAATATTTTCGATTATATCTTGTCCATCTAATCTATTTTCATAATCTCTTAATTTTCTTTCTATTTCTGGATTAATAGAATTATACTTTTCGTTATTTACTCTTTGAGATATAAGCCTGTATAAAGAAATTGTTGCTCTTCCTTTTGATGATAGTAATATGTCTTCTAGTTCATTAGATGGTTCTTGTTTTTTCTCTACAATGCGTGCATAATTGTTTAATAGATTTATTAGAAATACCATATTTATATCACTAATATTTTTTTCCTTTGCTTCTTTTTCTATTAAAGTTTGCATATTTTTTTCTATAAATTCTGTATCATAAACATTATATTGAGAAAAACAACTATAATCTTGGGCATATAATGCACTATATAATGCAGAATATAAATGTGTTTTTCCATATTTAGTATAGGTATATTTTATAATATCGAAAAAATCATTACCGTCCACTTTGCATTCCTCCTATTTACAAAAAAGAGAAGAATGCATCTTCTCTTTTTATTCAACTTTATTAAGTAATAGATGCTTCATATATTTTTACAATAACATTTTTTAATACTTCATCAAATTCTTCTTGTGATTGATTTACATTTAAGTCTTGTAATAATGCTCTTGAAAAGCTTGCAATCATTTTGTTATTTTTTGCAAGTTTTTCTACTGCTGTATCACTATCATATCCACCAGATAGTGCTACAATTCTTACTACACAATCAAAATTGTATAAATCTAAATATAAATTTTCTTTTGATGGAATTGTAAATTTAAACATTATTTTTCTATTACTATCCCAATTATTTAATTCATTTATAATTTCTTCTTTTAATATATCTTCGCATAATTCTTTTTCTGTAGAATTAATATCTACTTCTGGTTCTATTATTGGAACTAATCCATGGTCGCAAATTATTTTTGCAAATTCAAATTGTTGTTTTACAATTGCTTTTATTCCTTCTCTATTTGCTTTATATATTACAGAACGCATTTTTGTACCAAATACATTGTGTTCATTTGCTTCTTGTAATTCTTCTTCTAAGTTTGGTATTTCTTTCATAAGTTTTACACCATTATTTTCTTCTGCTAAACCTTTATCTACTTTTAAGAAAGAAAGAATTCCTTTTTTATTCCATAGGTAGTCTGCAGTATATTCATCTCCTATTTTTGAAAGCATTGTTTTTTCAAATAATATTGCTCCAATTATATGCTCATTTGTGAAAGAATCGCTTGTAAATACTCTTTTTCTCATTTCGTGTATTAAATCAAACATTTCTTCTTGAGAAGAATATTCATTTTCGTTTATTCCATAAGCAGCTAATGTTTTACTGCTACTTCCTCCACTTTGATCTAATGCTGCAATAAAACCTTTTTGATTTTTCATAATTTCTAACATTTTTTCATTCATAATCGTTTTACCTTCCTTTACAAAAATTTGAGTTTGCCCCTCACAGTTATTATTATATACAAAATGTATAAAATATAGCAAGGGTTTTTTTAATTTTATTTTTATTTTGTATATTTTAACATCAATTTAGTTGGTCTAGCTTATTTTTCCTCCACCAACTACAATATCTCCTAAATAAAACACTGCTGATTGGCCAGGAGTTATTGCTCTTTGAGGTTTGTCAAATATTACTTTTATATATTCTCCTTCTTGTACTATTTTCGCTTTTGCAGAATTTGTAGAATATCTTGTTTTAACATCTACTTCCATATAATCCTTTATTTCATCAACTAGTATTAAATTTATATCTTTTACTGTAATTTCTTTTTTGTATAATTCTGCTTCTTCTCCCACTATTACTTCATTTTTCAAAGTGTTAAATCCTAAAACAAATAATGGTACACGATATGATATTCCAAGTCCTTTACGTTGACCTATAGTATAATTATATAGGCCTGTATGTTCACCTAATTTTTCTCCTTTTGAGTTTACTATATTTCCTTTTTTAGGTTTTAATTTTGAATTTGTTTCTAAATATTTTTTATAATTTCCATCTGGTACAAAACATAAGTCTTGACTGTCTGGTTTATTAGCTACTTCAAGTTTATTTTCACTAGCTATTTTTCGTATTTGCTCTTTACTTTCAAAATCACATAATGGAAATATGACATGCTCAATTAACTCTTTTGGTATATTCCATAATACGTAACTTTGATCTTTATATCCTGCATTTGATTTTTTCAAAATCCATCTTCTATATTCCTTGCTATACTCCGTTTTTGCATAATGACCTGTTGCAATAAAATTACAATCCATTTCTTTTGCTTTTTCCCACATAAATCCAAATTTCATGTATTTGTTGCATTCTATACATGGATTTGGTGTTAAACAGTTTGAATAGCAATCTATAAAATCTTGAATTATGTATTTTTTGAAATCTTCTTTACAATCAAATATAAAGTGTGGTATTCCAATTTGTTTACATACCTTTTTTGCATCTAAATATGTATTTACATTACAACAGCTACTTCCTGCATATAACTCTAAAGTTGTGCCTATTACATCATATCCATTTTCTTTTAATAATAGCGCTGATACTGAACTATCTACTCCTCCACTCATTCCTAACAATACTTTTTTGTTTTCCATAATTACCTCTTATACTATATTAATTTTTATTAAGTATATCTTCAATAGTATGCCATGCTAAAAGCGCACACTTTACTCTTGCAGGCATATTTGATACATTTTTAAATGCTATTGCATCTTCTAGTTTTTTTAATTCTTCTTCATCAGTTATTTCTCTTTTTATCATTCCTATAAATGTTTTTATTATTTCTTTTGCTTCATCTAGTGTTTTACCTTTTAGTGTATCTATCATTATTGATGTAGATGCTTGAGATATTGCACAACCATGACCTGAAAATGCCATATCCTCTATAATATTATCATTTAATTTTAATTCTAATGTTATTTCATCTCCACAGTTTGGATTGTGTCCTATTTGGCAGTAATCTGCAGAATCCAACTTTTTTTTGTTATATGAATTCATACTATGTTCCATAATTAATTCATTATATACATCTGTTAAGTCTTCCATTTTTTCCCTTTCTTTTATATGATTAATATAAAATCAATAATCTTTACTAGCTTTTTTTCGCACTATTTGTTATATATTTTTCAAAAATTTTATAAGCTTTATCTAAAGCCTCTAAAAGCTTATCTACGTCTTCTTTAGTATTATAAAAATAAAAACTTGCTCTACAGGTTGAATCTATTCCCATACTCCTTAAAAGTGGTTGTGCACAATGATTTCCAGAACGTACACAAACCCCATAATTATCTAATATACTTGCAACATCATGAGGATGAACTCCTTTTATATTAAATGAGATTACTGAAGAATGATGCTCCCTATTAGGTGTCAAGTATAAAGTTAAATAATCTATTTTAGATAATTTTTCTATTGCATAGCCTACTATTTCCGCTTCTATCTCATGTATTTTATCATATCCGATGTTTTCTATATAATCAATTGCAGAACCTAATCCAATAACCCCTTCTACATTTTGAGTTCCTGCTTCAAATTTATTTGGAAGTGGTGCATAAGTAGTAGTTTGTTCATGAACGTATTCTATCATGTCTCCACCCATTAAAAAAGGTGTCATATTATTTAATAATTCTTTCTTTCCATATAAAACTCCAATTCCAAGTGGCGCCAACATTTTATGACCTGAAAACACTAAAAAATCAGCATCTAATTTTTGAACATCAATTTTCATGTGTGGAATACTTTGTGAAGCGTCTACTATAACAATTGCACCTTTTTTATGTGCATATTTTATTATCTTATCTATATTATTTATTGTTCCTAGAACATTAGATACATGTGTGATTCCAACTATTTTTGTTTTATCTGTAATTTTGTTTTGTATTTCCTCGTCTGATATTTCAAATTCATCATTTATATACATATAATTTAACTTTGCACCTGTTGTTTTAGCTACTTTTTGCCAAGGAACTAAATTTGAATGATGTTCCATTATTGAAATTACAATTTCATCATTCTTTTTTAGATTTTCTAATCCATAAGAATATGCAATTAAGTTTAAGCTTTCTGTTGCATTTTTTGAAAATATAATTTCTTCCCTATGCTTAGCATTTATGAATTTTGCAATTTTAGTTCTTGTATTTTCATAAATTTCAGTGGCTTCCATACTTAAAGAATAAGCACCTCTATGAGGATTTGCATTATAATTTTTATAAAATTCATTTATTGCATTTATTACTGGAAATGGCTTTTGAGTTGTAGCACCACTATCTAAATATGCTATTTTTCTATTTACTAATAATGGGAAATCTGCTTTTATATTTGTTAATTCCATTTATATCACTCCATTAATTTATATATTTATGTATTTTATTAGTCCAATCTCCAATTGATTTCATCCAATACTTTTTGCTTTAACTCTTCGTTTTTTATATTTTCTAATATTTTATTAAAATTAGCTCTAACTAAAAGTTTTTGAGCTTCCTTTAATTCAAATCCTCTACTCATAATATAGAATAACTCTTTATCTCCTACTTTTCCAGCAGAACTGCTATGAGAACCTTCTACATCTTCTTCTGAACATAATAACATTGGCAAAGCTATTGATTTTGCTGTTTCTGATAAAAGCATACAATTTTCGTTTTCTTCCCCTTTTGCTTTTTTACATCCTTTTTTAAAGTCTATAGTTCCTTTAAAATTCTTTTTAGCTTTATCTTTCAATGCTCCTTGAACTTCTATATTAATATTAGATTTTTCTCCTTTTAATTCAGCTATATAATTTAAATCTATAATTTGTCTATCTTTACCAATATAAATTGTATTTAATGTATTATCTGCAAAGTCTCCTATTATATTTGAATAATAATTTGTAACGGTATTTTGACCTCCAAAATCTATAATAGTATATTTTACATTTGCATTTTCCTCTATAGTATTTTCTATTGCAATAAAATTGTTTGATATATCACTTAATAAGTTTACAATTATTATATTGATTCGACTATTCTTTTTAGCATATAACTTTAGTACACCGTTGTGATAACATTCTAATTCTTTAGAAGATTCATATTTTAAAATTATTGTAGCATTTGTTTGTTCATTTGCTAAAATATCTATATTATCGATTAAAGTATTGTTATTGTTGTCAAAATTAAAATTGATTTCTGTGTCTTTATTAACTTTACTATCTATAGCTATTTTATAATTTTGGTTTGCTTCAGTTTGCACTTGCTTAGTTTGTTCTTCTCCTAAACCATATTTTAAGCTTATAGGTGTTCTTTTTTCTTCTATTATTATTTTTGATGAGGCATTTACTATTTGTGTATTATTAAATTCTTGTATTACTTTAGGAAGTTCTAAATTAGTTAATTTTATATTGTTTATATTAAAACTTTTTGAAGTTCTAACTGGTGTTTCATTTAAACTTAAACTACTCATACTATTTTCTCGCATAATGTAAATTATACGAATTTCTCCTTTCTATCCTATAGTTCCCTGAAGTTCAATATTTATTAAATTATTCATTTCTACTGCATATTCTACAGGAAGTTCTTTAGAAATTGGATATGCAAATCCTCTTACTATCATTGCTTTTGCATCTTCTTCTGATAAACCTCTACTCATTAGATAAAATATTGTTTTATCACTTATTTTACCAATCTTTGCTTCATGTGAGAATTCAACTTCATCTGTTTGAATATCATTTACAGGTATTGTATCTGAAACTGATATATCATCTAACATTAAAGATTCACACGAAACTGATGATTTAGAATTTTTTGCTTTTGGAGAAATCTTTATTAAAGATCTGTACGTACATTTTCCACCATTTTTAGATATGGATTTGGCGTTTACTACACTTGATGTGTTTGGTGCATTGTGTATTGCTTTGAATCCTGTATCTAAATTTTGTCCTTTTCCTGCAAAAGATATTCCAGTATATTCTGTTTTTGCTCCTTCTCCATTAAGTTGGCTCAATGGATAAAGCATTGATATTTTAGATCCAAATGAACCTGTTACCCAATCTACTTGTGCATTTTTTCCTATCATAGCTTTTTTTGTATTTAAATTAAGCATATTTTTTGACCAGTTTTCTATTGTTGAATATCTTAAATATGCATTATCTTTTACAATTAGTTCAACACAACCTGCATGAAGATTTATTTTGCTATATTTAGGTGCTGAACATCCTTCTATGAAATGAAGGCTTGCTCCTTCTTCTACTATTATTAAAGTATGTTCAAATTGTCCAGATTCTGGTGAATTTAATCTAAAATATGATTGAAGCGGAATATCAACTTTTACATTTTTAGGTACATATACAAATGAACCTCCAGACCAAACAGCACCATGTAATGCGACAAATTTGTGATCATTTACAGGAACACATTTCATGAAGTATTTCTTTACTATATCTGGATATTCTCTTATAGCTGTTTCCATATCTGTATAAATTACACCTTGTTTTTTTAGGTCATCTTTCATACTGTGGTAAACAACTTCAGAGTCATATTGTGCTCCAACTCCAGCTAAAGATTTTTTTTCAGCTTCTGGAATTCCTAATTTATAAAATGTATTTTTTATATCCTCTGGAACATCATCCCAAGAGTTATTTAATTTTGTTTTTGGTCGTACATATGTTGCAATTTCATCCATGTTTAGTTCGGATAAATCTGGTCCCCATGTTGGAAGTTCTAATTTATTATATACTTCTAATGCTTCTAACCTAAAATCTCTCATCCAATCTGGATCGTTTTTTTGATTTGATATTTCTTCTATTATTTCTTTTGTTATTCCTTTTTGGATTTTATAATCATAGTTGTCTTTATTTTTTAAATTATATATACTTCTATCAAATTCTTCTATTTTCGTTTTTGACATTTCTGTTTCCTTGTACCTTATATTTAGATTTTTAATTGGATTTATCTATAAACCTATCTATAAAATTTTGTATTTTCCATATCCTTCATTTTCAATTTCTGTTGCTAAATCTTGTCCACCTGTTGTAACAATTTTTCCATCAACCAAGACATGAACATAATCAACTTTTAAGCTATGCAAAATTTTATTATTATGTGTAATAATTAAAACAGCATTTTCATCATTTTTAAACATTTCTATACCTTTAGATACAGTTCTTATTGCATCTACATCAAGTCCTGAATCCGTCTCGTCTAATATTGCAAGTTTAGGATTTAAAACTAACATTTGTAGAATTTCATTTTTCTTTTTTTCTCCACCAGAAAATCCCACGTTCAAGCTTCTTTCCATGTATTTAGGATTCATATTTAATTCTTCCATATATTTTTTTAATTCTTCTTTAAATTTAAATATTTTTACTGGCTCTCCAGTAATTTTATTTTTTGCATATTTTAAGAAGTTTGTAACTGATATTCCAGGAATTTCTTCTGGTAATTGAAATGACATAAATATGCCTTTTCTTGCAATTTCATCAGTTTTTAAGTTACTAATATCTTCTCCTTCATATACTATACTTCCTTGGGTTTTAGTATATTCTGGATTATTTAGTATAGCATTTGCTGTTGTTGATTTTCCAGAACCATTTGGTCCCATTATTACGTGAATTTCTCCTTTATTTATTTTTAGATTAATTCCTTTTAATATTTCTTTTTCACTTGCATTTACATGTAAATCTTTAATTTCAATTAATGTTTTATTCATGTTATTACCTTCCTTTATTAACCTTATAAGTTATGATTTTTGTTTTTTATATGTCCATGCTTTTTGTTTTTTATATTGACTATTAACTTAAATTGTTTTATAATTTATATGTTGCTAAACAATATTGTAGAGAAAGGGTGAAATCAATAATGGCAGCAGAGTATTGGGCGGTTTTCTTCGCTGTTGTTTTAGTTTGCTTTCTTAGTGTGCTCTATCTGGGCATTCATAAGTACCGCAGGAAAAAGCATCAGAGGGAGATGCAAAGAGCTTATGCTGAATGGAAAAATTTTCAGCATTAAATCCTTACGCAAGGGATTGTGTTCTTCAATCCCTTATTTTTTTATTTAAAATTTTTCGTTGTCCTTCTTTTACATGATCTACATCTTTCTTGGTTAACATCATACCCACAATCTAAATTATATAAATCTAGAACTTTATGTGTATATTTGGCAAGCTGATTAGTTGTTTCATCTGTAATGGCCATTTTAACTTTTTCAGCTTCTTGCTTTGCTAGGTTTTCATTTAAATTAAGCACTTCTTTAAAAAATAAATATACTATATCATAAGTTTCTAATATCTTTTTTGCATGTTCTTCACCTTCTGATGTTAATTCTATTGTTCCATATGTTTCATAATTTATGAGTCCATTAGCTTTTAAATTATTAATTGCTTTAGTAACTCCTGGTTTACTACAATTCATTTTGTTTGCAATGTCTGTTACCCTTATATTACCATTTTGCTTTTTTAATATATATATAGTTTTTAAATATTCTTCTAAAGCTTTTGAAATCATGTACATTCTCCTTTTGTTAATCTCGGTTAACATTATATAATGATATACACTATTTGTCAATATTAATATATTAAAAAAAGTGTGTCATTGGTTCCGGGTTTGGTTGACACATTTTGCGCCATTGGTGCCAGGACAAACCTGGCACCAATGGCGCAAAATGTGTCAACCAAACCCGGAACCAATGACACACTATTTTTTTCTTAATTTTGCTACAAAAAATCCTTCATATAATTCGTTTGGACAAATACACAATGTTCCTGGAATTTTAGTATTAAGAAGTGGTAAATCCTTTACAAAAGCATTTTCTATTGGCACAATATCTACTCTTCCCTGCTTTAAAATTTGATTTATTACATTCTCATTTTCACAATCAAGTATCGAGCAAGTAGAATATACCATTTCGCATCCAGATTTTAAAATATTAATTGCCTTTTTTAAAAGAGCAACTTGACTTTTTACTGATTTTTGAATAAGTTTTTCTGTAAAATATTTTTCTAAATTTTTATCATTAATATTCAAAGTTCCACTACCACTACATGGAGCATCTAAAAGAATTTGATCAAAGGAAAAAAAGTCATCAATTTGCCTTGCATCTTTTACCATTATATATACACAACTTGCACCTTGTTTTTCTACATTATATTTTAATCTTTCTGCTCTGATTGAATTCATTTCGCAAGCAGTAATATGTGACTTATTATTTGAAATTGTTGCCATTTGTGTAGTTTTGCCACCAGGTGCTGCAGCCATATCTAAAATGTCTTTATCAGGCATAGGATTAAGAATAATTGGTGGTAACATTGAAGATAAGCTTTGTAAATATATTTTTCCTTCTGCATATATATCTAATTTCTTAAGTTCTGATTCATTTGAATTCTTTACTATGTATGCAGTATTAGAGATTTTTGACTTTTCTATTTCTATATTGTGTTTAAGCATTTCTTTTTCAATTTCTACATTATTTGTTTTTAATGAATTTACTCTAAAAGTTGTTAGCCTATTTATATTAAATCCATTTAGTATTTGTTTATATTGATTTTCATTATATTGTTTTTTTAACATATTCGTAAAAAAATTTGGTATTTTTCTTTCTATATCAATAATTTCCATATCTTTTTCTCCTCGTTAGAATTATATCAACTATATAGCTTTATTTCAAGTTATAATAAATTTAATTACTATAATTTTAAAAATATACTAGACATTTTTTTTATTTTAAGTTATTATATATAATATAAACAAAAGATTGAAACGTTTTAGTTTCTTAAAGGAGGATTTTCAATGTCAAAAACAATAAAATCATTATTAATATTATTAATTTTAACTATATTCATGTTATCAACATGTGCATATGCAATAGATTTAAATTCACCTGACGATGCAAGTTCAACAGATAGTACAAATGTAACTTCTACAAATTCATCAAGCGACGATACAAGTATAAGTTCAGATACTTCTACTGATTATGACGAAAATGCTATTCCAGAAGATGCAACAGCTGATGATATTCTTGATGAATTGGATTCTGAAGATCCTGCTTCTGCAACAGTAAGCAATATAAACTCTAATTCAAATAATAATACATCATTAATATTAAACATTTTTATAATTGTAATAGGAGTATTGTTAATTTTACTTGCAATAGCAATTTTAATAAAATTGAAAAGATAAAATTAATTTTTAAGTGTAGATTTAATCTACACTATTTTTTTCGATAAAAAATTTTTTATATGTATATTTTCTCCAAAATTTAAAATACTATTATTAGAATTATTCTATGAATATTATTTCAAATCTAAATTTAGGAGGTAAAAATCATGCATAAAAAGATCTTAACTGGTTTAGTATTAGCTCTTACACTAATTTTTTCATTTACATTTTGCTATGCAGATAATGAATTAAAAAAGGCATCAGATAGTGCAAAAAATGTAATTAGTGGTGCAGAAAATGCTGTAGAAGGTGCTGCAAAAAATGCTGGAAATATGATTAAAAACGGTGCTCAAAATGTTGGTAATGCAATTAAAAATGGTGCTGAAGCCGTTGGTAATACTGTAAAAAATGGAACTGAAGCTGTTGGCAATACTGTTAGAAGTGGTATAGATAAAACAGATAATTCTATAAAAAACACTACTAACACTGCAGGATCTACAATGACAAATACTTTTGATGGAAGAACTGATTATACTGCAACAAGAACTGCACAAGATGAAACTTTTATGGGAATGACAAGTAATGCTTGGAGCTGGCTTATTCTAGGTGTGGCAGCTATTGCAATAATCGCTCTTGTATGGTATTATTCAGTACAATTGAATACTGGAAGACGTAATAATAGTAATAATAATGATGATGATTACGATGAATAGTTTATTATAATATTAACCTAAATATGTATGCAAATATGTATTTAGGTTTTATAATTTTCTTTACTTCTTAAACTATAAATGATATAATTATACAAAATATTAAAGTTTAAGAGGTTTTTATGAATACAAAGTTAATAGCCAAGAACCCTACTGCCTATCATAATTATACTATTGAAGATAAGATAGAAGCGGGTATTGTTTTATCAGGAACAGAAATTAAATCTATTAGAGTTGGAAAAGTTAATTTAAAGGACTCTTATGCAATTTTAAAAAATGGTGAAGTATTTGTTTTAGGAATGCATATAAGCCCATATGAATATGGAAATATTTTCAATAAAGATCCTTTAAGAAATAGAAAACTATTGCTTAATAGAAAAGAAATAAATAAACTTACTGGATTAATAAAACAAAAAGGTTATAGTTTAGTACCTATTAGCTTATATTTCAAAGGAAGCCTTGTCAAATTAGAACTTGGTATTGGAAAAGGTAAAAAACTTTATGATAAAAGAGAAGAAATTGCAAAAAAAGAAGCTAATTTACGTATTCAAAAAGAACTTAAAAATAGAAATATGTAAAATATATAAAGTGGACATATAAAAAGTCCACTTTGTTCGTTTTTGTTCATTATTTATTTTGATATTCATAACTAGAACACATTGATTCATCTGTTTCTTTTGTATGTTTACCTTCTACTGGTGCAACTAAAATTGCTTCTAATTCACACATTTGATTTTCATTATTATGATAACGACAACTTTTTACTCTACAATTTATTTCTTGTTTCATTTCAAACCTCCAAGAATATTTAATATATTTGAACAATCTGTTCATAATATTATTATGCGTTTTTGAAATTTATTTATTCATTTCACTTTGGTCTGAAATACATTTTTCTGGTGGTTCTTTAAAACTTAAATACCAACTAATTCCATTTTTATTTTTTTCAATTTCTGCATTTCTTGTTTGTAAAGTTTCAAATGTTTGTGGCGGTGGCACAATTACAGGTTGATTTGGCATCCAGTTTGCAGCAGTAGAACCATTTGAACAGTCTGCCATTTGTAGTGCTTTAACTGTTCTTAAAATTTCTGGAATAAATCTTCCTACATTCATAGGATATACCATTATAGTCCTAATAATACCTTTATCATCTATAATAAATACATTTCTTACTGTTGCTGTATTACTAATATCATTTGAAATCATTCCATATTTTCTAGCAATTTCTCCGTTTCGATCTGCTATAATTGGAAATGATACTTTAATTCCTGTTTTACAATAAATGTCATATACCCATGCTAAATGTGAAGCATTAGAATCTATACTTAAACCTAATAGTTCTGTATTTATTTGACTAAAATACTGACTTGCTCTTGTAAATGCTATCATTTCTGTTGTACAAACGGGTGTAAAATCTCCTGGATGTGAAAATAGAACTAACCATTTTCCTTTATAATCACTTAATTTTATTTGTCCGAATGTTGTTGTTGCATCAAATTCTGGAGCTTTTTGTCCCAATTTTACATTACCATTCATCATTAATTCATAATCCATAAAAATAAACTCCTCTCATTTTTATATAATAATATGAGAAAAGTTTATTTTAGTTACTAATAATATTATATGTTTCTTTCGATATTCACAATATCGCAAAAATTAATATTTTCTATTCTATTTAATTGAATTTTCTTCTTAATAAAATCTATTTTTGTTATAACCCCTATAACTTCAATATACTTTTTATATTTGTAATATTTCAGTTTTATTGTCTCCCCAATTTCTATCTCATTTATTTTTGAAGATAGCTCTAGACAACTTTCTTCTGATAATTCTTTTCTTTCTTCAAATTCTTCTTCCTTTTGTCTTAAAGCTTCCTGAAATCCCTTTAATGCATCAAAAGGTAGAAATTGCTTTGCTCTATCTAATTTATTAACCACCATTATGACCTCCAACTAAGTGATTTCTAATTATAGTTGTTCCTCCTTGTTCTAAATTCATACCTCTTAAGATTGTATTTTTACCCATTTTGTTTTTTATGCTACTAATTACTAGTTCTAACTTTTTTTCTTTGTCCAGTTTGTCTTGATTTATAAATAAGCTCAATTGTACATTATTACTTTCTATCACTCTTGCAAAGCTTATTCCAACTCTTCTAATTCCTACGTTTCTATCTGTAGTTCTATCATAAAGTTTTAAAAAAGCATTTAGCAGCTCCGAATATAAATTAGTGTAATTAATTATTTTTTCAGTTCCTCCTGTGGCTTTTATTACATCTTTAGAGTATCCTATGTAAAGTTGTATTGTGTCTGTCACTAAATTGCTTTCAACCAGTCGTAAGCTTCCTAATTCAACCATCTCTTTTAATATTAATCTTGCTTTTTCAAAAGAATAGTCTTCAAATAATATTTGGCTGTTTGAAATAGAATTAGTTTTTGGTTTGTATGATTTAATATCTGCAATTGTACAACTTTCTTTTCCCCAAGAATGATCAATTAAATATTCTGCATTTATACCAAATTCTTTGTATAACTTTTTAGGATTTGTATGTGCAATATCGTACATGGTAAATATTCTCATTTTATTTAATCTTTTTTCTATACCACTACCTATCTGCCAGAAATCTTTTAATGGCTTATGATTCCATAATTCTTGTTTATATTTTTCTTCATCTAAATAACCGATGTTATTTGAACTATGTTTTGCTGTAATATCTAATGCAATTTTTGCTAAATACATATTTGTTCCAATTCCTGCTGCTCCGGTTATACCATATGTGTTAAATATGTCTTTTAATATAATTTTAGCAAGTTCATCTGGATTTTTTTTGTATAACTTTAAATAATTTGTTACATCCATAAATGCTTCATCTATTGAGTAAACATGTATATCTTCTTTGGCAAAATATTTTAAATATATTGCATATATGTTTGCAGAATATTCAATATATTTTTTCATTCTTGGCATTGCCGTAATATACTCTATATTAGGTGGAATTTCATAAATTCTGCATCTATTTTTTATACCTAGCATCTTCATTTTAGGAGATATTGCTAAACATATTGTGCCTTTACCTCTACTTTTATCTGCAACCACTAAATTTGTACTAAAAGGATCTAAATTTCTTTCTACACATTCCACTGAAGCATAAAACGTTTTTAAATCTATGCATAAATATATTCTTTGCATTTTTATCACTCTCTACTTTTTCTCTTTTGAAATTATTATAACATCGTTTTTAATATTTGTAAACATTTGTTTGTTGTTTTGCTTTTGGTAATTTTTACCAATAAAAAAAGCACATAGAGTTATAAAACTTTATGTACTTTTTGAATATTCTATTGCCATTCTGTAGTTGCTGGTGGTTTGCTTGTAACATCATAAATGATAAATTCTATTTTATCTCCAAAGTTACTTTCAATTTCTTTAACAATTTTTTCAATTTTATCTTTTTGAACTTCTTTTCCTATTTCTCCTGGTCTTCCTGTCATAAAATCATTAGTAACAAAAGTCCTAATTGCTACAGAGTATTTTTTTGTAACTCCTATTGGTATTAATACTGCAAATGTTTGGCTTACTTTTGCTTGTTCTAAATTGCTTGTTACAATATAATCTAATTCACGAAGTAAATCTATATTTTCATCTTCCATTCTCATGTCAAAACATTTAATATCTTCAGAAATATTAGTTTTGTTTAATATGTATCCAACTCTATTTATTGAATTTATAGAATCTGTGATATCTTTTGCTTTAGCTGTTACTTGTTTCCAATTGAAGTTTACTCCATTTCCTTCTATTAGGCATAAATTTCTGTAGCTTCTAGCATCTCCTTGAACACCTACTGATTTAATAGGAAGTATGTATCCTTTCTCGTTAGTATCTGAAAGAATATCACTTAATTTTTTTACATCCTGAGGCAATATTTCTACCTCTTCACTTTTATTATGGCAAATTAATCTAATAGCTAAACCTGGTCCTGGGAATGGTTGCCTAGACGCTACCGCTTCTTCTAATCCAAGTTTTCTAGCAACTCTTCTTACTTCATCTTTATGCCAATCTGCATTTGTTTCAACTATTAAACCTTTTTTTCTAGCTTGTCTTACGATTTCAACATCATTATGATGTGTTTTTATTTTGTGTGCAAATCCACTTATATCTGGATTTCCACTTTCTATTAAGTCTGGTCTTAAAGTTCCTTGAGCTATAAATGTATTTTCTTTATCTAAACCTAATCTTTCAATTACTTTATTTGCAATTTGAATAAAGATTTCTCCAATTATTCTTCTTTTCTTTTCTGGATCTGTAGTTTGAGCTAAAGGTCCAATTGGTCCATCTTCAGTTTCTACTATTGTATTCATAAAGTAATCCTTTGCATTTTCTCTAATTAAGTTTTTCATTCCTAATGCTTTTAAATTTTCGCAAACTATATCACTTTCATTTTTTCTCATAAATCCTGAGTCAATGTGTATTGCATAAATATTGTCTGGATTTAACGCTTTTACAAGTAATGCTGCTGTAACTGCTGAATCTACTCCACCAGATACAAGTACAATTATCTTATTATTTCCTACTTTTTCTTGTATCATTTTTATTGAAGTTTGAATTCTATCATCCAAAGCATATACTTCTTTATAATTAGCAACTTTTCTTATGAAGTTTTCAAGCATTTTCATTCCTTCTTCAGTTAGGTCAACTTCTGGATGAAATTGAAAACCATACATTTTCCTACTTTCATCTCCTATTGCTGCTATTGCTTCACCAGATTTTGCTATTACTTCAAATCCTTGTGGTTTTACTTTTACTGTATCTCCATGACTCATAAGTACTTGTTGTTTTTCTGATAAACCATCAAATATTAATGAATTAGTATCTACTGTAACCTCACATTGACCATATTCTTTTTTTACGTCACTTGCTACTACTCCACCAAAATGGTCAGACATTAATTGCATTCCATAACAAATTCCAAGTACCGGTATTCCTAATTCAAATATTTTATTATCAAAATTTAATCTTTGTGCTTCACCAATATTGTTTGGCCCTCCTGATAATATTACTGATTGATAATCTTTTAGATCTTCACTTTTTACGTTTATTGGAAATATATCTGATTTTACTCCTAATTCTCTTACTCTTCTGTCTATTACTTTAGTATATTGTCCTCCACAGTCTAGTATTGCTAATTTTTCCATATTTACCTCCTTTAATTATTTCATATATATTTTATTTTTTACAAGCTTTTTCTCGAATATATTAATGCAATTAGTATATTATAAAACCTAAATTATGTCAAGTTTTTCTAAAAATACTGCTACTCCATTATGATTAATTTATGATAATGTCTTAAGTAGTAACTTTAGAAAATGTCCCAACCAATAAATATTTGTTCTCTAAA
>CANRHX010000002.1 GCA_947630545.1 uncultured Clostridia bacterium | reverse complement strand
ACAGGCTGGTCATACTAAACCTGGCACCAGTGGCACAAAATGTGTCAACCAAACCCGGAACCAATGACACACTTTTATACAATTTATTTTTTATTAACTTGTGTTACATCTTTTTTCAAATCATCTTTATCAATAAAACCTTTAGTATATAAAGATTTTACATACATAATCAAAGCAAAAATTGTTGCAATTAAAGCAATAGAATAGCATATTAAATCCATATTTTGCCAGAAACCATTTATATTAAATTGTCTTAAAATAAGAGATAAAACAATTGCAACATAGAAAAGAACTGTTGCTAATTTTCCATACCATTTGCTATAAACAACAACGTCTTTTCCATAAAGGAAAGAGGCACCAACTATCATAATAAATTCTTTAATTAATACTATAATTAATATCCATATTGGAATAATATTAACTATTACTAAAGATGTAAGAGTAGCTATTTGAGTAAGTTTATCTGCAAGAGGATCCATTAGCTTTCCAAAATCAGAAATTAAGTTGAATTTTCTAGCTATGCATCCATCTGCAACATCTGTTATACCTGATATTGTAAAAAATACAAAAGCCCAAATAAATTGTGAATCAAATATAAAAAATACAATAAGAGGTATAAGTAAAAATCTAATTATTGTAAGAATATTTGGTATATGCTTAAACATAATTCCTCCATTTAATTTATTTCAAATTTTAGTTCATTGTTTTCAAAATTTATTGTTATATTTTGTCCATCTGAAATTTCACTTCTTAATATTTTTTCTGAAATTTCATCTTCTAAATATCTTTGAATGGCTCTTCTTAATGGTCTTGCACCAAATTTTATATTAGTTCCTTTTTCTAATATATATTTTTTTGCATCATCTGAAATACTAATTGTAATATTTTTTTCTTTTAATGCTTTAATAGTATCATTAAGCATTAAGTCCACTATTTGAAGTAATTCAGATTCTGTTAAAGAATTAAATACTATAACTTCATCAACTCTGTTTAAAAATTCTGGTCTAAACACATTTTTTAAGCTATCTTCAATTTTACTTTTATCTACAGTTTGTTTCCCAAATCCTATAGAATTGTTGTTTAAATTAGATCCTGCGTTTGATGTCATTATTATTATTGTATTAGAAAAGTTAACTGTATTTCCTTGGCTATCTGTAAGTTTTCCATCATCCAATACTTGAAGTAATATGTTAAATACATCAGGATGAGCTTTTTCTATTTCATCAAATAATATTATAGAATAAGGTTTTCTTTTTACTTTTTCTGTTAATTGTCCAGCATCATCATATCCAACATATCCTGGAGGAGACCCAATTAACTTAGAAGTAGAATGACTTTCCATATATTCAGACATATCAATTCTTATTATTGAGTCTTCTGAACCAAACATTTCATATGCAAGAGATTTGGCAAGTTCTGTTTTACCTACACCTGTAGGACCAACAAATATAAAAGAAGGTGGTCTTTTGGTACTTTGAAGTCCAGCTCTGTTTCTTCTAATTGCACGAGATACAGCGTTTACTGCTTCTTCTTGACCAATAACTCTTTTATGAAGGTTTGTCTCTAAATTAAGTAATTTTTGAGTTTCTGCTTCTGTTATTTTTTTAACTGGTATTTTAGTCCAACTTTCAATTACGGTAGCAATATCTTGAATTGTTAAATTTTTAAGTTTCATTTTGCTATTTATTGAATCAATTTCTTCTATCAATTGACATTCACGAGTTTTTAAATCAGCTGCTTTTTGGTAATCTTCAGTAGAATCAGCAGCAACAACTTCTTCTTTTTCAGCTTGAACTTTTTTTAGTTCTTGTTTTAATAATTCTAGTTTAAACAAATCTTTATTTTCTAAATTTATTCTAGAACAAGCTTCATCAAGTATGTCTATTGCTTTATCTGGTAAAAATCTATCATGAATATATTTTTCAGACATTATAACAGTTTGCCTAATTACATCTGATGAAATTTTAACTTTATGATATTCTTCATAATATTTTTTAATTCCTTCCAAAATACCAATTGAATCAGCAATATTTGGTTCTTCAACTAGAACTTGTTGAAAACGTCTTTCTAAAGCAGAGTCTTTTTCAATATATTTTCTATATTCTTTTAATGTAGTTGTGCCTATTAATTGAATTTCACCATTAGATAGGGCAGGTTTTAATATATTAGCAGCATTCATTGAATGTTCACCATCACCAGCGCCAATTATGTTATGGATTTCATCTATAACTAAAATTATATTTCCATACTCTTTACATTCATCGATAATGCCTTTCATTCTTGATTCAAACTGACCTCTAAATTGAGTTCCTGCAAGTACGGCAGTCATATCTAATAAATATACTTCTTTGTTCAATAGTTTTGCTGGAACATTTTGATTTGCTATTTTTATAGCTAGTCCTTGAGCTATTGCTGTTTTACCAACACCAGGCTCACCTATTAAACATGGATTATTTTTTGAACGTCTATTTAAAATTTGTACAATTCTTTGAATTTCTTTATCTCTTCCAACTACGATATCTAACGCACCATTTTGAGCCTTATTCGTTAGATTTGTTCCAAAAGTATCTAAATATTTTTTCTTTTTACTCTGTTTTGTATTTTTCTTTTTTTCAACTTTTACTTTTTTTCTACCAGAACTCTCATTTGAATATTGAGAATCAGAAGATGTGTTTTTACTTCCAAACATATTAGAAAATAGAGATCCTAAAGGGATTGCTGCACCAGCAATTTTAGGAGCTTCTTCATCATCCATACCATCTTCACTTGGTCCAAAAGTAATTGCTCCATCTATTTTTTCTATATCTTCTAAATTTATATTTTCAGCTAAATCTTTAAAAATACTTTCAAATTGTTTTGACATATCGTTTATATTAATATTATTTTTACCTAATATATCTTGTTGCTTTGATAGTACATCTAATGGGTTAATTCCTCTTTTTTGTGCGCATTCATAGCAAAGCCCTTCCATAGTTTCTTTGCCATTTTCTACTTTATTAAAAAAAAGTATAGCTGCATTTTTCTTACAATCTGAACATAACATACTTTTCATTCCTCATTTCTTAAAAATTCGATAAATATATAATACCTCAAAAACGGAGATAAGTCAATAATTTAATAAAAAAGCTATTGAAAATCATTACCAAAAATGGTATAATAAGATATATACGAAAGAAAGAGGTAAAATGATATGAATGTAACCTTACCAGATAATAGATTAGATATAAAAGCAAAAATTGTTTATATAAGTATAATAAGTATATGCATTATATCTATTATACTAGTTGTTTATGCACAATTTTTTGAAGGAAGAACAGTAACAACAGTAGGAAATTTAAAAGGTAAGAGTGAAGCAGGTTATGAAACTTTAAAATCAGAATTTGATGAATTATTTACAAATAGCTTACAAAAGACAGATGAAAAATATCAAAATCAAAAAATAGATAGTACAAAAGATATAATTTATACAAGTTATACTAGTCAAGAAAATGAAGAAAGTAGCTATGATATAGATGTAAATATTCCATACATAAATATAAAAAATTCAACAATAATGAAATATAATGAAGAAATTAAAAGTATTTTTCAAAATAAAGCAGAAGAAATATTAAACACACAAAATAAAAATTCAATATATTCAGTACAATATAGTTCATATATTCAAGATGGAATATTATCATTAGTTATAAGGGCTAATTTAAAAGAGGGATCAAATTCTCAGAGAGTAATAATAAAAACATATAATTTTAGTTTAGATGAAAATAAAGAAGTTGATTTACAACATGTACTAAATTTAGAAAAAGTAGAAGAAAGTTATGCACAAAGCAAAATAGATGAAGAAATAAAAAGTGAGCAAAAAAAAGCAGAAGATTTAAAAGCATTAGGATATACAATATATGAACGTGATGTAAATGATGAAAAATATAAAATGGAAAATGTTAATGAATTTTATTTTCACGATGGAAGTATTTATATAATTTTTGCTTATGGAAATGATAAATACACAAGTGAAGTTGATATAGCTATAATATAAAAATAAAAAAGGTTGTCAAATTAATTTGACAACCTTTTTGAAAATAAAAGGGGATGTTTTCTTGTTTAATCAGTATCTATTACTGATTATGATAATAATATACCAATAAATTTTGTCCATTGTGTGAACTTAAAGTGAAAGGTTTGGAAAGTTATGGTTGTTCACCTAATGTAACTGTTATTTCTTCTGTTTTATTATTTCTATTAACTTTTAATTTTAATTCATCGCCAATTTTTTTTGCATTTTTAATTTCATTTAATTCATCCATTGATTTTATAGTTTTGCCATCAGCTTCTATTATAACATCACCAACTTTTAATCCTGCTTTTTCAGCAGCAGAAAAGTCTTCTACAGTTTTTACATATACACCAACAACTAAATTGTAAGTTTTAGCTGTTTTTTCATCTAAATCTATACCACCAATTCCAATATAAGGTCTTTTTACTTTGCTATATTGAATTAATTGTTGAGTAATGTCTGTTGTTGAATTTATAGGAATTGCAAATCCCATTCCTTCAATTCCAGTTCCAGAAAGTTTTAATGTATTTATTCCTATAACTTTTCCTTCACCGTTTACTAAAGCACCACCACTATTTCCAGAATTTATTGCAGCATCTGTCTGAATTAATGTAAATTTCTTTCCGTCTGTATCTGTAACTTCTCTATTAACAGCACTAATTACTCCACAAGTAATACTACTTTCCATTCCTAAAGGATTTCCAACTGCCATTGCAAATTCACCAACTTTAATTGAATCAGAATCTGCAAATTCTGCTTTTGAAAGATCTTTTTTATCAATTTTTATAACGGCTAAATCTGTTTGCTCATCTTTTCCAATTATTTTTGCTTCATATTCAGTTTTATCATTATACAATGTTACAGTAACTTTATTTGCTTCTGATACTTCATAATATGATTCAGATGATGAAGTAGAAACAATATGATTGTTTGTTAAAATGTAACCATCATCACTAATTATAATACCAGAGCCAGATGCTGTAGCTGATGAAGATTGAGGGATACTTTCTCCAAACATAGAAAAGTTTGAATTTACAGTATAATCAACTTTTATTCCAACAATTGATGGTAATATTTTATTTGCTGCATAAACAGATGTATCTGAATATTTTTCTAAATCTATTTGTTTAACTGTTCCATCTGAACTTGTTGAATTACTTGGAGCGGTACTAATTGTTGAAGAATTAAAATTAAGTATTTTATTTTTTATTTCTGGAACACCGAAAACTGTTCCTATTACAACTGCACATCCTACAACTCCACTAAAGAAAGGCAATACCACTGACTTCCCAAAACCAGGTGTATTTTTTTCTCTAATAACTTTAGATTTTGAATTGTTTTGCTTTGTTTTTTTGTTTGCAGGATTTGTTACAGTTTTAAAATTTGATCCTGCACTTTCCTGAGTATTTGAATTGTTATTTTCATTATTATCATTTTCCATAAATATGACCTCCTATGCATATTATTTTATTACATTATTGCCTAAATTACAATAAAGAATATAATATATTTGTGAAAATTGTGTGAAAAAATTGAGAAAAAATTAAGAAAAAATTGAGAAAAAATTGTTGAAATTAATTTTAGGAAAATATATAATATAGAAAAAAATGAAAAGGATGATAAAGATGAAAGATAATAAAGGTATAACATTAACTGCACTTGCTATTACAATAATTATTTTGTTAATATTGGCTTCAATAACTGTATTTTATGCAAAAGAAAGTATAGATAAAGCTAATTTAGAAAACTTAAAAACAAATATGTTACTAATGAAAGCTAAGGCAAAAGAATATTGTGAAGAAGCAAATTTTAAATTAGGGACAGGAGATATACCTAAAGATGACCAAAAACTACAAGAATATTTGAAGCCAGGTATAAATTATTTAAAAAATCAAAACGGTGAGGACAAAGAAAGACCAGTATTTAGTGAAATTACTACATATGGATCATATGTAGAATATAAAGAATTTGTAACTCAATTAAAACTAGATGATTTAAAAGTAATGGGATTAAAAGATGTTGAAAAACCAGAAAAATATTTAATAGCTTTTAATATAAGTGAAAATAAAGTAGAAATATATTACACAGATGGATATGAAGTGAATGGTACAATATATCATTCATTAACAGAGTTAGAGAATATAAAGGACTAGAATAGGAAACAATTAATATGAAAGAAAAAGAATTAGAGAGATTAAATAAACTAAAGCAAATAGAACAAGATTTTCATAATAAAGGTGTAAAATATATTTGTGGAATTGACGAAGCAGGTCGTGGACCATTAGCAGGTCCTGTTGTTGTAGCAAGCGTTATTATGCCAGAAAATTCCATGATTGAAGGTGTTAATGATTCCAAAAAAGTTTCTGAAAAAAAGAGAGAAATTTTATATGAAAAAATTATTGAAGATGCAATAAGTTATTCTGTTGCAATAATTTCAGAAAAGGAAATAGATCAAATAAACATATTAAATGCAACAAAAAAAGGATTAACAACATCAATTAGTGAACTTAAGGTAAAACCAGATTTAATTTTAGTAGATGCTTTAAATAAGATAGATACATTAGGAATTCCGTATAAATCAATTATAAAAGGAGATGCACTAGTATATTCAATTTCTGCGGCATCAATAATTGCTAAGGTTACAAGGGACAGAATAATGAGACAAATGGATGAAATATATCCACAATATGGCTTTGCAGGGCATAAAGGATATGGAACTGCTAAGCACATTTCTGCGATAAAAGAGTATGGACTTTGTGATATTCATAGGAGAAGTTTTACTAAAAATTTTGTGTAATATAAAGAAAAGGAGCTATAATTTATTATGAATATTCTAGATATTATTGCTAAAAAAAGAGATAAAAAAGAATTAACAAAAGAAGAAATTGAATATTTTATTGAAAACTATACAAAAGGGAATATTGCAGATTATCAGGCAAGTAGCTTGATAATGGCAATTTTTTTAAATGGAATGACAAAACAAGAAACAACTTATTTAACATTAGCTATGGCAAATTCTGGAGAGGTTTTAGATTTATCTAGTTTAGGAAAAATAATTGTGGACAAACATTCAACTGGGGGAGTAGGAGATAAAGTATCTATTGCTTTACTTCCTGTTGTTGCATCTTTAGGAGTTCCAGTTGCTAAAATGTCTGGAAGAGGATTAGGTTTTACAGGGGGAACTGTTGATAAATTAGAATCAATTCCAGGTTACAAAACACAAATAGATATCAACAATTTTGTAAAAAATGTGGAAAACATAGGTATAAGTATGATTTCACAGACTTTAGATTTAGCACCAGCAGATAAAAAATTATATGCATTAAGAGATGCAACATCTAGTGTAGAAAGTATACCGCTTATTGCTTCTAGTATAATGAGTAAAAAAATAGCAAGTGGAGCTGATAAAATAGTATTAGATGTTACTTGTGGTTCAGGTGCTTTTATGAAAAATATAGAAGATGCTAGAAAACTTGCAAATGCTATGATTGATATAGGAAATCTTGCAAATAAAGAAACAAAATGCATAATAAGTAATATGGATGAACCTTTAGGAAAAGCAGTTGGTAATAATTTAGAAGTAATTGAAGCAATAGAATTTTTAAGTGGTAAATATATGCCCCAAGATTTAAAAGAAGTAGTCCTAGAACTTGGTAGTGAAATGATGTTACTAGCAAAGGTGGGAGATAATAAAGAAAAAAATAAAGAGAAGATGCTAGAAAATATTTATAATGGCAAGGCACTACAAAAATTTATTGATTTAGTAGAAAATCAGGGAGGAGATATTTCTTATATAAAAGATGTATCTAAGTTCCCAAAGGCTAAATATATAGAACCAATATATGCACAAAAAAACGGTTATATAACCGAAATTAATGCAGAAGATATTGGTAAAGTCGCATGTAATTTAGGCGCAGGAAGAGTTAGAAAAGAAGATAATATAGAATCTGAAGTTGGAATTATATTAGAAGTTAAAATTGGCTATAAAGTTGAAAAAGATAGTATTTTAGCATACATTCACGCAAATGACATATCAAAATTACAAGATGCAAAAAATAAAATTTTAGATATTATTAAAATTGGCGACAGTATTGCAAAAGGTAGAAATACTATTTTAGATATAATTTAATTAATAATTTTGTTGAAAATTGTAAAAAATATGTTATAATATTTATGAATAACGAATGAAAGGATATGAATAACAATGAAAAAAGAGAAAAAAGAAAAACAAGAAAAAGTTCATAGAAAAATGGATAGAGGAGAAATATTTGTTAAAGTAATGGCAGGAATTCTAGCAATATTTATGGTAGCTGGTACTGCAATTTCATTAATATATGCATTAATCCAAGGATAAAAGAAGGGATAAATATGATAAGTAATGTAGGAATAGCATTTGAAACTTTTTACAATGAAAATTTATTAGAATATTTTAAATCATTACAAGAATCACCTATAAAATTAATAAGTTTTATAATTGATATAGCAATAGTTATTTTTCTTTTATGTTATGCTATAAAAATGGTTAGAGGATCAAGGGCTTGGCAATTAATAAAAGGAATAGCACTTTTAGTTATAATAACTATTATAAGTGGTTTATTGAATTTAAAAATATTAAATTCTATATTATCTGGCATAATGAACTGGGGCGTAATAGCAATATTAATTATCTTTCAACCAGAACTTAGAAGAGGATTAGAGCAACTTCGGAACAAACAAATTAACAAGATTTTTTGGTATTGATAGAGATGTTGCAACTAAAACAAAGGAAGATATTTATAAAATAGTTATTGCAGCATCAGAATTATCTAAAACAAAAACAGGAGCCTTAATTGTAATACAAAGAGATATAGAATTAAAAGATATAATACAAAATGGTGTTATTATGAATGCAGATGTTTCACCTCAATTATTAGTAAACATATTTGAGCCTAAAACACCACTTCATGATGGAGCTGTTATAATAAGTGAAAATAAAATAGCTGCTGCAGCATGTGTGTTGCCTTTAGCAGATGATAAAGATATTGCAAAAGAATTAGGAACAAGACATAGAGCAGCAATTGGAATTTCAAAAGAGTCTGATAGCATAGTAGTTATAGTATCTGAAGAAACAGGTAAAATATCTGTTGCAAAAGATGGAACTTTAATTGCCGATGTTAGAGAAGATGTTTTAAAAAAGATATTAATAAGCAATGTAGTTACAAAAAGATTTACTATTGAAAAAAAACAAAGAAAAATCAATATAAAAAATAATAAAAAGGATAAAGAAAAAGATAAGATAAAAGAAGAAGAAATAAAAAAAGATTAAGCAAAGGCGTGCTTGCCAAAAGCACGCTTTTTATATAAATGCGGAGGAATAAATGAGAAATATAAAATTAATAATAGAATATGATGGTAAAGAATTTAATGGATGGCAAAAACAGCCGAACAAGTTAAATATTCAAGGAACAATCGAACAAGCGATACAAAGAATAACAGGTGAAGAAGTAGAACTAAATGCTTCAGGGAGAACAGATGCAGGTGTACATAGTTTGGGACAAGTAGCAAACTTTAAAACTAATTCAGAACTTCCAATAGAAAAATGGCCATTAGCATTAAATGCTAATTTAAAAAAATCAATAGTTATAAAATCAGCTGAAGAAGTAGAAGAAAGATTTCATAGTAGACTTTCTTGTAAAAGAAAAACGTATCGCTATATAATAAACAATTCAAAATATGGAACTGCAATATATAGAAATTTGGAGACGCATATACCGCAAAAACTTAATATAGAAAAAATGCAACAAGCGGCCAAGTATTTTGAAGGCGAGCATGACTTTAAAGCTTTTAAAGCAAGTGGGACAAGTGGCAAAAGTAGTGTAAGGACAATTTATAAAGCAGAAGTATTAGAAATGCCAAATGAAAGAATTTATATAGAGCTTACAGGAAATGGTTTTTTATATAACATGGTTAGGATTATTTCTGGAACATTGGTTGATGTAGGTTTAGGAAAGATGGAGCCACAAGTTGTTACTAGCATTATAGAAAGTAAAAAAAGAGAAAATGCAGGGAGAACTCTTCCACCACAAGGTTTATATTTATTAAAAGTTGAATATTAATACTGCATTTTAACATTTTTTATTATAAAGCATAAAATATAAGTAAAAAGGGGGAAAAGAGTATGACCACTAATTTACTTATATTTTTTGCTATACCATTTGCAGTAATAATATTTTCTATAGCTTTACAAAAATTATTAAGAAATCCGTTTTTAGTATCAGCTATAATATTTTCAATATTATTAATTATAGTTCTTGCATTTTTCGATACTATATATTTAATTGCGGTTGTAGCATATACTATTTTATCTTTTATAACAGCAGTAATTACATGCTTAATATGTAGATATTTCGATACTTCACAAATTTCAAATTGTATGTTTAATAGTGGAAATAATAATAATTGTATGGGTAATAATGAAAATAATAATAATTGCATGGGTAATAATGGAAATAATAATTCATCTAATACAGAAGTAATTACAATTTCTAATGATGGTGTTAATAATACTGAAAATTCTTTGCAAAATGGCTTTTCTGGACTAACAGGAAGCTATGCTCAAAACTGTACAGGAAGATATAATAGAAGAAGATAGTTGCCAAATTGGTAAAAATGTGCTATCATATATATTAGTCTAAAAAGGGAGAAATATATATGTTAGAAGTAATAGAAGATACATTAATAGATAGTATAAAACTATTACCATTTTTGCTTATAACATACTTGATAATGGAATATATAGAACATAAAACAAGTAACAAAGTAAAGCAAACAATTAAAAAATCTGGTAAATTTGGACCATTTATCGGAAGTATTCTTGGAATAGTACCACAATGCGGATTTTCTGTATCTGCTACAAATTTATACTCTGCAAGAGTTATAACATTGGGAACTTTAATTTCAGTATATTTGTCTACATCAGATGAAATGCTTCCTATAATGATATCACAATCAGTTTCTATAAATGTAATTTTAGAAATACTATTAATAAAGTTTTTTATACGGAATGCTATTTGGCTTTTTAATTGATTTGATATTAAGATTAAAGCATAAAAATCAAGAAGAAGAAAGAATTGTTGATATATGTGAACATGAAAATTGCCATTGCGAAAATGGAATATTAAAATCTGCTATTCATCATACTGTACACATATTTTTATTTATTTTAGCTATAACATTTGCATTAAATATTATTATATATGTTATAGGAGAAGAAAATATATCAGGTTTTTTAATGAATCAACCAGTTTTAGGACCAATTCTTTCTAGTTTTATTGGTTTAATTCCAAATTGTGCTTCTTCTGTAATAATTACTCAAATGTATTTAGAAAATGTGATAAACCTAGGTACTTTAATTGCAGGATTACTAGTTAATGCTGGAGTGGGGCTTGTAGTTTTATTTAAAACAAACAAAGGAATTAAAGAGAATTTAAAAATTGTTGCAATTTTGTATATGATAGGGGTAATATCAGGAATTATAATTCAATTATCAGGAATAACAATATAATGAATGATTTTAAGTTAAATAAAATAAGCGTGAGTAAGATTTTTTTAATTTTGTAAAAAATCTTGCTCACGCATTTATTTTTAGTTGTTATTTTTTTTATTTTTGAAATTAACTACAATTGCGTCTTCGTTATCAAATAGGTAAGATGAATCTGATGTATCAGTTTGAATTGGATTATATTCGTTTCTTTCATCTTTAAAATTAATATTTTTTAAATCAAATTTTTTATTTGAGTTATCGTCATCACTTACAGAACCAGAATTTGAGTATTTTTCAAAATCAAACTTCTTAATATTTTGTGGTTCTTTATATTTAGCATCTAAATATTTAAATCTTCCGGCTCCTACTAAAGGTCTTCCGTTATCACCTCTAATTTTATATGCAAAGAAGTTTTTCTTCAAACCTTGTAGTTTACCTGTTTTAAAGTTTTCAATCCATTTCCAAGTAACATTGCCTTTTTTAGGATCATACTCACCTTTTGAGAAGTCCATAGAATCTGCCCATCTCCACTCTCTATGAGATCCAAGTTCGTTAGACCACCATTGAATTTCGTCAAATTCAGCATTTCCCGTAAATATTTTATTAGCACAGTTTGAAAGAATTGTTTGTCTATAATGTTCTTTTGTATTTGGAGTATCTAACTGTGATAAGTTTTGTACTGTAATTACTGTAGAAACTTTATATTTTCTATACATTGTAAATATAGGTTCTGTATATTTGCCTAAGAAATCAGCAAATTCATCTATGTAAAGGAAGTTTGGAACTCTTGAAGACTCATTTCCAGGTCTTCTTAAAACTGCATTTTGCATTGCAAGCAAGAAAAACATTCCAAATGCCTTATGTGCTGAACCACCTAAATCACCGCGTCTAGTACATACGAAAGTAATATTTCCATTAGCTAACATATCATCAAAGTTTATATTATTATATCTATTACAAATTACTGATTTAACACCAGGAAGTCTTAATAAATTATCTAATTGAGATACAGCTCCAGTAATTGATTGTTCTGTACTAATTCTTCCAATTCCATTTTTATAAAAATTCTTTTTAAAATAAGCAAGTTGAACACTGTATTTTTCTTTAAGTTCTTCATCATGAGCTAATATTTCACACATTTTTTCAACTAAATCAAAATTAGTAAACATTTTAAGCATGTCTTCTAAGTTAGGTAATGTACCTTCGTGCATTCTTGGATACATTTCTTTAAGCAAAACTGCCAAATTTTCAATAGCTTGTGTAGATACATCTTCTTTATATGCTTCATCAGTTTCATGATGTTGTGTATTATACATTGTTCTTAATGCAGCTGATATTGTAACTGCAATTTTTGCTGGATTATCATAAACAAAAGGATTAAGTCCCATAGAATCTGAACTAGCAGGGTCAACCAAGTTGTAAGATATTCCAAAGTTTTTACAAACATCTATCATATGATCTACTATTTCGTAGTCTGGTGAAAGTAAAGTAACACCAACGTCTCTATATATAAATGAACCAGATGAATCTAATATTAATTTTTTCATAAGTGATTTATAAGTTGATTCTTTTCCTTCTGCTGGTGAAAGCATTGTTAAATTGAAATTATTATTTAAATAATTATTGTCATAAGGTTTATTTAATACAGCTATTTTTGTTTTTAAAGCTACAAATGCTAATTCTTTAGATACCTCTCTATAAAATGATTTCCTTTCTATATCTCTAGCAATCATTGGTTCTAAAACTGCCGAAGTTTTACCTGTTCCAGATCCTCCACATACAAAAGTTGGTACAAATCTTGAAGCATCAGGAATTTTTACTGGTTTTCCAGATTCATCATCTGTACATAAGTATATTTCATCAGTATAAGGACCACTGCCTTTTTTAGGATCTGAAAGATTAATTCCTCTGTAATCCCAAATAGAACGTTTGATTTGATAAGAATCAGCAACTGTATTGTATAAAAAGTTAAACATAGGCATAAATGCTACTATTGGTAAATAAACTGAAATACTTATAAAGGCTGGTCTAACCAAATCCGAAAAATCTGTAATTATTTCAACATAATTAGGTACACTTATTAGAAAAAGCCAAGCTGCCATATTAATCCATTGTGTAAACATTGAAATTACTATAATAAAAAATAATATTGAATACACATAAAACAAAGTTACTTTTCTATCTTTTGATGATGAAAATTCTGATGGACCTGCAAATATAAAAGCAAACAATGGGCAAGCCATAGCAAATGTATAAAAAATAGGATGCCAATAAGATTGTGAAACTCCTGTAAATATCATAAATAACAATTCTACTAATCTATCTACTGCAAAATAAATTGAAAGAAGAGTTAATATGTATGTTGCAAATGTATTTCTACTAGTATTTAGTTTTTTCAAAAATTTATCTACATATTTCATAAAAGTATTCCTTTCACTTAAATCTTCACATATATATTATCTTACAAAATAGCCAAAAAAACAAGTATTTTGAATAAAAAAAGTAATATTTTTGAAAAAAAAGCATACAATAAATACATATCATGGAAAAAGGAGGCAATATGCAAGAGGAGTTTATAAAGGAAACATTAATTGTTGAGAAAAGTGAACTTGAAAAAGAGGAAGAGCTTATTAGAAATATAATTAGGGCAAAGAAAGATTTAGAAACGGCAAGAAGAAATTTTGAATATGCTAAAAGCAAAGATTTGGTTGATTATTATATTTATCAAATTAAGGCAAATCAATCTAAAATGGATTATTTAATTAAACTTGCTAAAGCTAAAGGGATTTTTGTAAATATAATAAATGAGGTTGAGATAAGATTAGAAAATAGGGCAGGATAGAAAAAGTGTGTCAATCAAACCCGGAACCAATGACACATTTTGTGTCATTGGTTCCGGGTTTGATTGACACAAAATTGGAATATTTGTCCATATTCTGAATACACATTTACTAAACAATTTGTGGAGGAAGAATATGGATTCAAATGTTATTACTTATTTAGCATGTATATGTTTTTTATTTATTTTTGGAAAAGTATTTATTGTACCAATTACAAAAGTTTTAAAATTAGTAGTTAATTCTGTTTTAGGTGGATTATTAATCTATGTAATAAATTTAATAGGCAGCGGATTCAATTTTCATATTGGACTAAATTTTTTTACTAGTATTTTAGTACGGAATTCTTGGTATTCCAGGAGCAATTTGTATAATTATTATAAAGTGTTTAATAGGATGAAAAAATCCCCATTTTAGGGGACTTTTTTTATTCAACTGTAACTGATTTAGCTAAATTTCTAGGTTTATCAACATCTAATCCTTTTTCTTTTGCAATATAATAAGCAAATAGTTGTAAAGGTACAACTGAAAGAATAGGAGAGATGAATGGATTTGTATCTGGTATAACAATAGTTTTATCAAACATTTTTTGATCAACTTTTTGATTTGTAATTACTAAAGTTTTTGCTCCACGAGTAATTACTTCTTGAATATTACTTACAGTTTTTTCAACTAATTTACTATCTGTCATTATACTTATAACAGTAATTCCAGCTTCAATTAAAGCAATAGGTCCATGTTTTAACTCTCCAGCAGCATAGCTTTCTGAATGAATATATGATATTTCTTTTAATTTTAAAGAGCCTTCTTTAGCAACTGTTTCATCAATACCTCTTCCTAAGAAGAATACATCATGTTCTTGATAAACTTCTTTTGCAAATTCACCAATATTTTCACAAACTTTTAAAGTTTCTTCAATTTTTCTAGGTAAATCCAAAATATCTTTTTTCAAATCATTTAATTTTGCATCACCGCAACCTAAAATCTGTGTAAAATATAGTGCTAAAACATTAAGTAATACAACTTGTGATGTATAGGCTTTTGTAGATGCAACAGCAATTTCTGGACCAGCATGAGTATATATTGAATAATCTGCTTCTCTAGTTATTGAACTTCCTATAACATTTGTTACAGCAAGTGTTTTTGCCCCTTTTTCCTTAGAAAGTTTTAAAGCGGCAATTGTATCAGCTGTTTCACCAGATTGAGATATGAAAATGCATAAAGTCTTATCATCTATAATAGGGTCTCTATA
This sequence comes from uncultured Clostridia bacterium, assembly GCA_947630545.1. GTDB lineage: Bacteria > Bacillota > Clostridia > TANB77 > CAG-508 > CAG-269. The sequence continues at coordinate 63,696 of CANRHX010000002.1, read as the reverse complement.
TCTAAATTCTGATGCTATATCTACTTCTGTAGGTATTTTACAAAGTTTTTCAATTGCATTTTTTCCTGCTAATCCTGCATGCATTGCAGTACCACAAGCTACAATATATATTTTATTTAAACTTGATAAATATTCTTTATTAAAATTTAACTCATCAAATTCTATAGGAGCATCTTCTGATAATTTAGAGCCTATTGTTTCTCTTATTGCAGTAGGTTGCTCATGAATTTCTTTAAGCATATAGTCTTCATATCCGTCTTTTTCAGCAGCAGATGCATTCCATTCTATTGTTTTTGTATCTTTTTCAATTTTATTTAAATCTTTATCATAAAATGTTGCATTATTTCTAGATAAAACTACAAATTCTAAATCATTTAATAAATAGAAGTCTCTAGTAAATGAAAGAATTGCAGGTATATCTGATGAGATGTAATTTTCATCTTCACAAGTTCCTATAACTAAAGGACTGTCTTTTCTTACAACTATCATATTATCTTTGTCGAATTTGCTAATTACTTCGATTGCAAAGCTACCTTTTAAATCTAAAACTGCAGATCTAACTGCTCTTAATAATTTTTCATCATCATTATTATTATCTTTTGAATAATAATAATGTATTAAATTTGGTATAACTTCAGTATCTGTTTCAGAGTAAAAAGTGTAACCATTATCTCCTAAAAATTTTCTTAATTCATTGTAGTTTTCAATTATTCCATTATGAACAACACTAAAAGATTTACTATTGTCCATATGTGGGTGAGAGTTTTCTTTTGATGGTTTTCCATGAGTAGCCCATCTTGTATGAGCTATACCAATTGTTCCTTCTAAATCATCAATTCCAGGTATATTGCTTAAATTTTTTACCCTTCCTTTATCTTTCATAATAGATAATCCATCTTTTTCGATTGTAGAAATTCCAGCAGAATCATATCCTCTGTATTCTAATCTCAATAATCCATTAATTAATATTGGTGTTGCTTTTTTTGTTCCTATGTAACCAACTATTCCACACATATATTTTTCCTCCTTGAAAAGCCTAATATGTAAAAGGCAAATTATAAAATTTATTTTTTGAAGGTTTAAAATAAAAAAACCTTCTGTAAATTGAAGGCATGCAAAATAAAAGCTTGAATGTATTAACATTTGTTACAGTATCACTACTGTTTTTTACATTAATACTATGACTTAAGCTAAAGCCACTAGAGCATCCGCCGAATTTTTCGATAACTCTAGACCTCGTCAACAGCTATTTATCTTTCAATGAAATGATATTCATAACTGTCCTGGCGCTGATTAAATTAATAAAACTCCTTTCTAAAATATTTTTTGCAATTTTTCAATTTATGCTATTATATTACACTAAAATTAAAAAAGAAGCAAGTCTTTATAAAAAAATATTGTATATGGACCTTTATACTATGAATTGTAGCAAAAATAATGTAGACAATAATTAAAGAAAATGCTATAATGCAATTGAAAGAGATAAGGTGAAAAAATGTTTAATGTAGAAGCGGAATTAAAGAAATTACCTCAAAAACCACGGTGTTTACATTATGAAAGATAAAGATGACAATATAATATATGTGGGTAAAGCAATTTCTTTAAAAAGAAGAGTAACTTCATATTTCAGAAAGACAAACAAAACAGAACGTATAAAAAAAATGGTCAGTTTAATTGACCATTTTGAATATATAGTTGTTGATAATGAAGCGGAGGCATTAATTTTAGAATGTAATCTTATAAAAAAAAATAGACCTAAATTTAATGTTTTACTAAAAGATGATAAAACATACCCATATATAAAAATAGATTTAAAGTCAGACTTTCCAAATGTAATTATTACAAGAAGATTGATAAATGATGGTTCTAAATATTTTGGACCTTATGCAAATCCAGGAGCTGCTAAAGAAATGGTGAATTTTATAAAGCAAAAATATAAAATACGCCAATGTAGAAATTTTAAGTCAACTACTAGAGCTTGCTTAAATTATCATATAAAAAGATGTATGGCTCCTTGTATAGGACTTATTTCTAAAGAGGAATATAGAAAACAAATAAATGAAATAATAGATTTATTAGATGGAAAAATAGATAAAATTGTAAAAGAACTAGATATGCAAATGGAAGAAGCATCAAAAAAACAAGAGTATGAAAAAGCAGCAGAACTACGAGACAGGAAATTTTCAATAATAAAAGTCTCTGAAAAACAGAAAGTATCTAACATAAACGAAAAAGCTATAGATGTTATAGGTATTGCTAAATCTGATATACAAGTATGCATTGAAATTTTCTTTGTTAGAGGAAGTAAAATGATAGGGCGTGAACACTACTTTTTCCCAGAATTAAAAGATATGGAAGATAGTGAAATTTTGTCAGGATTTATTAAGCAATATTATTTAGATAATCCAAATATTCCTAATAAAATTATGTTACAAGAAGAATTAGAAGATAAAACTGTACTTGAAGATTGGTTATCAAAAGAAGCTGATAAAAAAGTAGAGTTAAAAAATCCTAAAAAAGGTGAAAAATTAAGATTTGTAGAGATGGCAGAAAATAATGCAAAAGTTACTTTAGAAAATAAAGAAAAAGATAAAAATGAAATTTTGTTAGAATTAAAAGAAGTATTAAATTTAGAAAAGCTACCACATAAAATTGAAACTTATGACATTTCTAATATATCCGGAGAATTTACAGTAGCAGCTATGTGTGTTCTTCAAGATGGAGTTATAAAGAAAAATTTATCTAGGAGATTTAAAATAAAAACAGTATATGGGCAAGACGATCCAAGATGCACAAATGAAGTAATTACAAGGAGATTGAAACATTCTATTGAAAATCCTAAAGGCGGTTTCGGCGAACTTCCAGATGTAATTTTTGCAGATGGTGGAATAACTCAAATAAGAGCAATAAAAGAAGCTATAAAATCTTATAATTTAACTATTCCAGTATATGGTATGGTTAAAAACGATAAACATAGAACTAGAGCATTAATAGATGAAGAACGACGAGAAATAGAAATTTCGGAAAATTTAAAAAATCTAATAACACTGTTCCAAGATACAGTTCATGATACAGCAATAACATATCACAGAAAGTTGAGAGATAAAGCTGTTACAAAATCTGATTTAGATGAAATAGAAGGAATAGGACCTGCTAAAAAGCAAGCTTTGCTTAAGAAATTTGGCAGTTTAGAAAAAATAAAGCAAGCTAATATCGACGAATTAATGCAAGTTAAAGGTATTAATGAAGATTTAGCAAAAAAAATTTTAAAATTATAGTTCTAAAATTAAATCTCCCTGAATATACATATATATGTAAGGGGGATTTTTATATCATGGAAATAACTAATGAAAACTTTTTTAATGTTAAGTACAATAGTGAATTAGACAGGCTAGAAATCAGAAAAAAAAACAGCTTATTGGAGAAAATTCAAAAGCACAAAGTAATAAGTTTAATGGTTACAATTCTTATAATGTTTTCTTGTTTAAATTTTTTCCTAATTTATAGCTTTTTGAAAGTTTTGCAAAGTATTTGAAAAATATGAATAAATATGATAAAATGATACCATTGAAAAGATGGTATTTTTTACTGTCTAACTTATGCCTTTAGGAGGAAAAAATGAAAATAGCAAGTAATTGGAAAGAATATAAAATACTTGACATGGCAGGCGGACAAAAGCTAGAACAGTGGGGAGATGTTATTCTATCAAGACCAGATCCACAAATTATTTGGAAAAATAAAAGTTTTCCAAATAAATGGAAAGAAATAAATGCAACATATCATAGAAGTAAAACAGGAGGAGGTTCATGGGAATTCAATAAAAAAATGCCAGATAGTTGGCAAATACATTATAAGAATTTAACATTCAATATAAAGCCTATGGGATTTAAACATACAGGGCTTTTCCCAGAACAAGCAGTAAATTGGGATTGGATGATAAATAAAATAAAATCTGAAAAAAAAGAAATAAAAGTTTTAAATCTTTTTGCATATACAGGAGGAGCAACAGTTGCTTGCTTATCAGCAGGAGCAACAGTTTGCCATGTAGATAGTTCAAAAGGAATGACTACTTGGGCAAAAGAAAATGTGGAGTCTTCAGGGCTTAAAGAAAGACCAGTTAGGTTTATAGTAGATGATGTAGTAAAATTTGTTAACAGAGAAATAAGAAGAGGAAACACTTATGATGCAATAATAATGGATCCGCCTTCTTATGGAAGGGGAGCAAAGGGAGAAGTGTGGCAATTTGAGAACAATATATATGATTTAGTTGAATTATGCACAAAAGTTTTATCTAATAATCCCTTATTTTTCTTAATAAATTCATATACAACAGGAATTTCTAGTAAAGTATTAGAAGATATTTTAAATTTAACAGTTTCTAAAAAATATAATGGTTCAATTGAATCAGGTGAAATTGGATTACCAATGGAAAATTCAAAGTTAGTTTTACCATGTGGAATTTATGGAAGATGGGAGAAATAATGGAAAATTTAAAAATATTATATGAAGATAATCATATTATAGTTGTTCAAAAAATACCCAATATTCCATCACAATCTGATAAAACTGGCGATATAGATATGTTAAGTCTAATAAAAGATTATTTAAAGCAAAAATATAATAAGCCGGGAAATGTTTATTTAGGATTAGTTCATAGACTAGACAGACCTGTTGGGGGAGTAATGGTATTTGCTAAAACTTCAAAAGCTGCTTCAAGACTTAGTGAACAAGTAAGAAATAAAACTTTTGAAAAGAAATATTTGGCTGTAGTAGATGGTAAATTTGAAGAAAAAACAGGAACTTTAGAAGATTATTTATATAAAGATGAAAGAAACAATATAAGTAAAGTTGTAAGTCCTACTAAAAAAAATGCAAAGTTTGCTAAGCTAGATTTTGAAGTAGTAGTTTATGATGAAGTAAAAAATTTAAGTTTAGTGAAAATTAATTTACATACTGGAAGACATCATCAAATTAGAGTACAACTTAGTAATTTTAACCATAGTATATTTGGAGATCAAAAATATGGAACAAGAGGAAAAGGAAAGCAAATTGCCTTGTGGGCATATGAATTAAAAATAATTCACCCAACTACAAAAGAAGAATTGATTTTTAAGGATTTGCCTGAAAGTGTTGGTACTTGGTCAATATTAAAGAAGGTGCTACCAGTAGATTATAAATTGTAGTAAGTAAACGAAAGTCGAATTTTGTCGATAAGAAATCATTGCAAGATTTGACTTTTTATGTTATTATAAGCAAAGATTATAATCAAAATTTTAAAATCAAAGAATTAATTCAAAAATTTAAAATCAAATTTTATATAATTAATTATTCAAAAAATTAAAAAAAGAAACGAATTTAAATAAGGAAGGAAGTAGATAATTATTGAGTAAACAACAAAAAATACCAGAATATTTATATCCCCAAAACGATTTTATATTTAAGCGTTTATTTGGGGCAGAAGGAAATGAAGATATTACAAAAAATTTAATAAGCAATATAATAGGAGAGAAAATAAAAACATTACAAATAAAAAATCCATATTTATTTCGAGAAAGCAAAAATGATAAGGAAGAAATTTTAGACATAAAAGCTATATTAGATGATAATATACAATGTGATATAGAAATTCAAGTAGGAAATAATCATGATATAGAAAAAAGAATATTAAATTCATGGGCAAAAATGTATAGGCAGTCAATAGGAAAAGGCATGGATTATATAAATATGAAAAGAACAATAATAATATTTATAACAATGTTTGATGTAGATAATTTAAAAGTTATACCACAATATAAGACTAAATGGCAAATACAAGAAGAAAAATTAAAAATAAAATTGACGAATGTATTTGAAGTTGATATAATAGAATTATCAAAAGCAAAAAAAGAATTAATGTCTGGGACATTAGATGCACCTAAAGGAATAAAAGATTGGGTAACGTTTTTGATTAATCCAAAAGAATTGGAGGAAAAATCTAAAATGGAAGAAATGAGTAAAGAAGTTAAAAAAGCATATGAAATATGGCAGAATTTAAACTTAAATGATGAAGAAAGAGAAATAGCAGAACACAGATACATGGAATTAGCATCACTGGAATATGCAAAAAAATATGAACATCAGCTTGGATTAGAAGAAGGAATAAAAGAAGGAATAAAAGAAGGAAAATCCGAAGGTAAAAAGGAGAGCCAAAAAGAAATAGCAAAAGCTATGTTAAAAGAAGGTATAGAAATTAAGCTAATTGCAAAATTAACAAAATTAACTGAAGAAGAAATAAAAAAATTATAGAAAAAATAGCTGTGTAATTAAAATATAGTTTTAATACACAGTTATTTTTTTATCTATTTAAGACGATTTATGTTGATTTTATGAAAACTAATAAAATTTATACAAAACAAAAAATAACATTTTTTGTAAAGTGAAAATGCTATTTCATAAACAAAATGAAAATATTGTAGAATTAAATGATAAACTTACCGTAGCTTAAACAAAGCGAGGTGAGAAAATGATAGATAAAATCTGTGAATTTCTAACCAATAAAATAAGAAAAGAGATGCCAGAAATTGATGACGAAAGAGCAGAAGTAATAAACTATGGCTTACAAAATATTATAGGAGAAATTCCAAAAATATTTATAGTATTAGCAGTAGCTTGGATTTTAGGAATCTTTGATTTGACATTTTGGACATTCCTAATCATGATGCCGTACAAATCTTTTTCTGGAGGATTTCATCTAAAAACTCATATAGGTTGCATACTTTGTACTACTTTATTTTATTGTGGTATTGCAGTATTGAGTAAATATATAGTTTTAGAACAGACTGCAAAATACATATTAATTGCATTGATATGGGTATTTGGAATGTGGATGGTAAAACTTTATGCACCAGCAGATACAGAAAATGTTCCAATACTTAGAAAAAAAGATAGAAGAAAAAAACAAGTATTATCATATATAGCATTAACAGTAGGATTAATAGTTGCTATTTTTATACCAAATAAAGAAATTGCTAATATTTTAATATTTGGTAGTTTAATACAAACACTTTGTATAACTAAGTTTATATATAAAATAACTAATAATAAATATGGTTATGAAGTATATGGAAATAGTTAATTGATAGTATTAAGGGGAACCTTATATTATAAAAATTAAATACAAAGGAGGAATTGAAATGTTTAAATTTTTAGCTAAAACAGCAGAAAAGTATGCAAAAGCAACAAATACATCATGCTTTTTATTTTATTTTTGGCATCAACCAAAAATGCCAGCTAGTCTAATAAAAAAAGACTAATTTAATTCATTATCAATTTTTTTCAGCAAACCTGTTGCTGCTGAAAAAATGCAAATATAACTTAACAATCCGGTAAAGGGAGCAAATTTAATTTGCTCCCTTTACCATTTAGTTTGTATAGATTTCAAACTGTTGTTTAAAATATTTATCTATCTTTGAAGTATGTAAATTTAAATTATTATTTCTTTTTAATATTTTTCTTATTTCCCATAATCCAAGTCCGGTATGATTCTCTTTACTTGTTATTCCTTTTTCAAAAATCCTGTCTAAATCTATATTTTTATCCAAATACGTATTTTCTATAATTAATAATTGCCTTTTATTTTTTTCATCATTCATAAATGTTATATTAATTACTTTTTCTTCACATTCTTTACAAGCATCTATGCTATTATCTAAAAGAATACCAAGAATTTTTGTAAACTCATATATTTTCATATTAATTGTACTTAAATCTAATAAAACAGTTAAATTCATTTTAATATTTAGTTCTTCTGCTATATGATATTTTGTTGCAAGTAAGCTATAAATACCAGGATCATTTATAATATTAGGGTTTAGAATATACAAGCTAGATACTTTTATTACATCTTCTTCTAATTCTTTATAATATTTTTTTAATCCTTCCATATCATTAGTTCTAATATATCCACCAATTGTAGCAACTGTATTATCGTAGTCATGCTTAAAGCATCTAACATTATCATGTAATATTTGTAACGTTTTATTATATTCTTCAGCATTTGCTAATTGTTTTGTAGTTAAATTTAATTTTACAACTCTTGTTATAGTATAAATACTCATTACTATAAAAGAAATTAGAGAAATAAAACTTAAGAAAGATATGATTATAGGTAATTCATTAGTATAATATGCTGTTATTAATATTTGTAAAATAAGTACAAATAATCCAAGTAAAAAACTTACTATTAATATAAATTTTGTTTTTTTATCAAATTCTTCTAGAATATTTAAATATATGTTTTTATTTTTTAAAAACAATATTATTAAAAGCATTATTATATAATTTATAGTGACATAAGATATTCTATATATAGGAATTAATCTAGCTATATCGAAATCTAAATGTATTATTTTAGCAAAAGGATTTAGAGTTAGAGTACCTATTAAAACAGTAATCATTGTAGGAATAATAACAGATACTAGACTTTTCAATATTCCTATTTTAAATGTAAAATATATAATTATAAAGAATAATATATAGTTAACAATAGTATTAAATGGAGATGGTATAAAATTAAGTGTAATTTGTCCCACCAAAAATGTAAAAAGTATATATAAAATTTTTTGTTTTTTATTAATATCAATATTTAATATTGTAGAAAATAACAGAACTGATAAATAAGCTTCTATAAGGCTGAAAGGGATAGATAAAATATTCACCAACCCCTCATTCGGCGTACTTAAAGCAGTCCAAATATTATTCCAAATTTCCATAATTATTCATAACCTCCAATATATTATCCTTAAATTTTGGACCAATATCGCAACTTAAATTATTACTAAAAATAAGTTTATTTTCAACAGGCTCTAGATTACTAACCTTATTAATATTCGCAATATAAGATTTATGACATCTAACGAAATTACTAGGTAAAGTATCTTGAACTTTATTAAAAGAACTATAAATTTCATAATTTCTATTATCAGTACAAAATACAAGTTTCATTCCATCTCTTTTAATAAAATTAATTTCAGATTCATCAATAATAGTATTTTTATTATCTATCTTCAAAAATTTTTTAGGTTTGCTATAAATATCATTATATAATCTTTTAACAGTTTCTTCTAATCTTTCTTGAGTTATAGGTTTAGCAATATAATCAAAAGTTTTAAATTTATAAGCAACCATAGCAAATTCTAAATGAGCAGTAGTAAAAATTATATAAGCATCTTTATTCTTTTCTCTAATAGCTTCTGCTAGTTCTAATCCAGTTTTATTAGATTTTAAATTAATATCTAAAATTACAACATCTGTTTTATTCAAATATATATGTTCTAAAACTTCATCTACATTAGCCGATGCTAAAGTAACTTCGCCTTCATAATTATATTTTATAAAAATATTTTCTAGCATTTTAGATAATTTTTCTAAAATATTTAAATTATCATCACAAATTACGAAATTTAACATTATATTTTCCTCCTAGGTATCCTTTTTATCAAAAATCAACAATATTTGGCAAAATTTTCCAGTGACTATATAAATATAATTCAAAAATTATATATTGTCAAGCGGGAATGGAAAATTAATACAATAAATAGAACAGTTGATATGACTAAAAATGCAAACTAACACTAATAATTTTTGATTAAAAAATAAATGGTAAAAACTGGAAATAAAGTAAATTGCTATAAATAATATAAAATTTTCAAAAAAATATTGACCCAAAAGATATTTAATGAGATAATTTTTAAAGAAAAATAAAAAGATGATACTGTATAAGTACAAAAGGAGAAACTAATGGAAAACATAAAGGAAATATATAAAAAAGTTATTACGAATGGATTTTATGATGAACATTATGGAATGAAAGCAGAAATAATTGAAGGTAAGAAACATGGAGTTTGTATAGATTTCTCAAAAGAATTAATAGAAGAATTAAGGAAAAATGGATATTTGGCAGGATTAATATCTACATTAAATGAAGATGGATATTTACATGCGGCAGTTTTGTATAAGAATTTGGAAAATGGACAAATTAATATTGCTGATCCAGTAACAGATGTAAAAAAATTGACAGGTCTAACTGATGAACAACGATATAGTGAGATAGAAAATATTTTACGAGGAAATAATTGGTCAAAAAACTTAAAAGAATATATAGAGGAATATGGACCAATTACAGAATATTTAGATGATTTTACAACTATTAGAAAAGATATAAAAGATGGTGAAGACTTAAAAAGAAATTTACATTTAAATTTTGCAAGTAAGCCTAGGCATATTCAACATCCAATTGAAAAAGTAGTAAATATTTCTCAAATTGATGAATTAGTTGAAGATCCGATGAAAGAAGCATGCAAAGTCTTATATAACAAAGGGATTCCGACTAGTTGCTCTGATAATTTTGAGGAAAAAAGAATAGCAGAAATTTTTTTACCATATACTAATTTATCATCTGAAAATAAAAGAAAACTTATAGAATTAAGTCATTCTAATCCTGAACATTATGAATTCAGAAGCCCTGGAGGATCATGGATGAGACAAGCTAAAACGGATATTCCGGTTGATGAAACAGATTATTCACAAGCAAGAGGATTTGTTATAAAAGCAAGCTATAATGAAAATCAAACTATGGGAGATATTAGTAAACAGTTAGTTGATTTATCAAAAGTGTTTGAAAGACAAACATATATGGAAGGTATATATACAAGAGAAGATATATTGAGGAATATACATAAATTAGAAGATGTAAATAACTTATTGAGTGGAGCAAAAAATATTGTACTACCAGAGCCAGTTCAAAGTTCAAAAACAAATGAACAACTTGCTAAATTAAATGATTTAAAATATAGTAAAAGATTTAATATATTTTATGAAAATAATATAGATAAAACAAGATATTTAGAAACATTATACAGAGACGAAAAGGGCAATATTAGAAGTAAAATGGAAATTGCTAGTGAAAATGGACTTATATATGATGAAGATTCTAATATGATATTCGAAACTGAACAAGAACTAAAAGAATATAAAAAAAGTAATTATATTACTCCAGCAGACATTGTAGAAGCTGATATGGATAAAGGAATTTCAACGTCGATAATCAATAAAATAAGAAGCTTTTTCAATAATATAATAGAAAAATTAAAAGGAAAAGGTGAAAGATAGTGATTGATTATAGTAAAAGATTAGTGGAAGTAGATGAGATTTTAAAATATTTATCTAAAAGTAATTATGATAAAATACCAAAAGAAATAAAAGAAGTGATAGTCAAAAATAAAGATAAAGAATATAAGTGGAAATATGATAAAACAAGAAAACTAAAAGATCAGGATATACCTAATGATACAATTGCAATTTTATCTTATATAAATATGGAATATTTATTAAATAATGAACAAAAAGAATTTGTTAAAAAGCTACATGAGAGAAAAGAAAAAAGTTTTAGATACAATAAATAATAGCATAATATAATATATTATATGAAATGGAGAAAAGTTTTATGATAAGACAAAATGAAATAGAAGAAATAATTAGGTTAATTCATAATGGTTTTGATATAAATTTATTAGCATTTGAATTAGATATACCTATTGAACAATTAGAAAGTTATGAAGAACAATTAAAATTGAGAAAATTTGTAAAAGAATCGTTAAAAAATGGAAACATACAACTTGCTATTGAAAAATTAAATGACTTTATATATAGTACAGATAATAATATTGTTGAGAGAGTAATGTTACTAAAATTAAAAGCCTATGCTAATAGAACTAATATAGCTGAAGAAGATTTACAAAAAATAGAATTAGCAAAAAAGGAAATTGGTTTTTCAAGAGATATAGATAAAATCTTAAATGAACTTCAAGTGCAAATACCTAGAAGAAAAAGTAGCAATATTAGAAAAAAGACAAAGCAAAAGCCATTAGTAAAACAAGAAACAGAGACAGAGACAATTATTGAAGATGAATCTGATGAAGAAGAAATTGCAACTCCGGATTATGAAGAAGTTATAAATAGATATAAAAGAGAAATTGAAAAAAATCCAGATAAATCTTTAAATAAAAGGAATTTGTTAGCGTTTGCATATTTTAGAGCAGGAAGAATAGATGAGGCAAGAGATGAATTATTATCAATAATAGAACAAACAGGAAATTATACAGCGTATAGACAACTAATTCATTTAGAGAAAACGGAGGGGAATTTTGATGATGCAAAACTATGGGCTTATGATGTTTTAGATAAATTTCCAGATAGTATAGATATTAGAGAACAGTTAATATCAATAGCACGAGAAGAAAGAAATAGCCAAGAAATAATAAGACTTTTAAGAGAAATAATAGATATTAATCCTGAAAATGAAAAAAATAAAAAGAGATTAAAAAAGATAAAAAGTGTAAAAGAAAGATAACTATAAACATTATTATAGTTATTTTTTTGTCTTTTCTTGCAAATTATGTAAATTTATAGTATAATTGTGCTGTATTGGAATATTTCCAAGTATCTATTGTATTTTAGCAATTCTGTAATTTGCTAAATATCAAAAAATCATGGAAATACCAAGTACAATTAGTAACCCATTAACATTTTAACTACGAAAGGAGAAATACGATGAAGTTTTGGGCAAAAGTTAGGTTTAAGGAAGAGGAAAATGCTGAACACTTAATTCGGTCATTTTTCACAGAGTTTAACTCTGAAAACAGTATTGTAATCAGAGGGAACGAAGCAAAGGTTGAAATCATTTTCGACAATCCTCCAATGGAAATCATCGAAGCAATTAACCATTGCGATGTAATTGAGTTCAATTGCGGAAAAACATTAGGAGAGTACAAAAAAGATGAAACCGAACAAGTAAGAAAAAAGGAAGAAACTTCCGAACAGACCGAGCAGGCAGTAGCAGAGGAAGAAACTTCCGAACAGACCGAGCAGGCAGTAGCAGAGGAAGAAACTTCCGAACAGACTGAACAGGCAGTAGTAGAGGAAGAAACTTCCGAACAGACTGAACAGGCAGAGGCAAAGAAAGACAATCCGGAAAATTCTAAAAATCCGAGTAAAAAGGAAGATGAAATACCGGAATTGAGCGAGTTAGCTAAAAAGTCTAGTTCGTACGAAGAATTTGTAAAATCCGTTGCAAGTTGGCTTGAAATGGACAAGAAAAAGGAATTTTTCCAGAGTATAGTCAGAGCTGCAGGACAGGCTAAGAAGATTACTTGGAGTAATATCGAAGAAATCTTAAAGAGCGACGGAGTTAATTACAAAGAGTGGGACAAAATTTGGTGTACAAAGAAGGTTACGAGCAAGTTTAAGAATAGCGAAACTTCTGTAACTATTATGAAACTGATTAAAGTAATAGTCGAGTACAAGACTTATGACTTTAATCAAGAAGTAAGAGGAGAAATGAAAGAACTTGCTGAAGAAACTTCTGGACAGACCGAACAGGCAGTGGCAGAGGAAAAAACTGACGAGCAAACTGAAACTATTAATGAGGTCGCAGCGCCTAAAAAAAGAGTCAAAATGGAATGCATGCCTGAAATTCCTTACTTTGAAGAAGTGTTAGGTAGTGTCGACAAGACACAGCCTATCGAAAAAAGAGTGAAGTATGTATTGACAGCTATGGGATTGAAAAAGATGAAGACTAAAGAACAGCATGAAATCTTTGAAATTACAAATACTGCTGTTAGACTTGGAAGAATGGATTTTGACATTATCTTCTTAAAGGCAAAAATTCCGCTGGAAGAATCGATGACTGCTCGAATGACCTTTTCTAAGTTCATCAATGACTTTGTAAAGGAATATTATTCCGATAAAAAAGTGAAACTATTAGATTTCCTTAAAGATATGCAAAGAATTGTAATGTTTGAGAGTGAAATCGAGAGTTTTACAGACTTTACCGACTAACTGTAACTTGGTATTACACGAAAACCCCTAGATGTATCTGGGGGTTTTTCGTATGTCTACATAACTTTACAAAAAAGTAAGATTGTGCTATAATGGCTATATTATTTATATATATGTTAAGATGAAGAAGCAATTTCTGGCAATGAGAAACTTTTTAGTGAGTTCAACAGAATAGGAGAAGATGATCGGAAACAATTTAAATTATAAGGGAATGAAGAATATGATTAGAGATAACGAGATAGGCGAAGTAAAAAAGTTAATACAAAGTGGTTTTGATTTAGAATTGATATCTTTTGAATTGGATATTCCACTAAAAGAGATACGACAAATTAAGCAAAAAATAGATGAACAAAAAAGAACAACAAAGACTAGAAAATATAGTTATAATAAAATGGTTAGTAGTAGAAATAAAGAAACACGCACAAAAATACAACAGATGAGAGAAAGATATAGAAATTTATATTTAAAAAATAATCAAGAAAGTATTGTAGTACGAAAAGAATTATCAGAAAAAGAAATAGTAAAAATAAATTCAAGTATAACTACGATTCGAAATATTATAAACGAAATGAAAGAGGCTTCAAAAGATGAAAGAAGAAAAAAAGTTAATGGCATATTAGCAGAAATAAAAAAAATACAAAACTATCAATTAACTATTGAGCAAGCAGAACAATTAAATGTCTTATTAAACGCGGAAGAATTACAAAGATTAAGTTTAAAAGTAAAAGATAAAATACAAATTTATATAAATAGGTGTAAAAAAAATATAGTCAGAAAATTAGTAGAAGCAGTTGATATTGCTCAATGTCAAACAGAAGATATAGAAGAACTAAAAGTATTAGGAAAAAAAATAACATTTGAGATGGAGAGAGAAAGCCCAATATCAGTAGGAACAGTAAGAAGTAAAATATATAATAAAATTTCAAAAATCCAACAAAACAAAGTATTAGAAAGAATTAGAAATGATATACCAGAGAATGTATCAAGAATAATAAATGATTTAGCAAATGGAACAGTAGATATTGAAAAAGCAAAGGAAATAATTAAAGAAGAAGCAAATAATAAAATAGATAGCAAACCAAAGACAAGATTTTCTTTAACAGAACAACAAGAAGAAAGACAAATTTTAATTCAAATTGAAATGGCAATAAGAGAAAAAGCCGATAGATTTCATATTACAAATCCAGAATTGACAATAATTAAATTACAGGAACTATGTGGAGATGATTTAGGACAAGCAGTAAGAGCAGTAGTAGAAAACCTTATATTTGTAAAAAATTTTGAAGAAGCAAAAAGAGTTTGTGATAAATTTACTGGAAAAAATAAAGAAAACCAAATTGCAAAAGAAATGAGAGATTTAAGATTAAGAATAAGAAATGCAGAAATTAGTGATATGGTTTTAAAAGGAATAAATATGCAAGGAACAGAAGAAGAAGAAAGAAAATATTTTGAGTTAATAGAAAAAGGTATAAAAATGGGAAATGTGAAATTAAGATCAATATCATTAGGAAAAAGTCAAGATGGAACAAGAAATATAACATTAGCTGATATATGGCCAGATGAAAATGAAAGAGAAAAAACTATATAATAAATACATTTATTAAACTACAAAACAAAAATAACTATTCAAAATGAATAGTTATTTTTTTATTTCTATTTCATAAAATTAAATAATAAAAAACACTTGGAGGTAAAGAATGAAAAAAATAATTAGAAGAAAAGTAATCATACAAATTCTAGCTTTACTAATATTTGCTATTAGCATGACGTTATTGAATGAAAATAATTCAGTAACAACTTCAACAGAAGCGTTAAGTAATCAAAAGATAGGGTGGGGAATAAAAAGAAATAATAATCATGAACAACCAGATGTTGGTACAAAAAATAAAGAATTAATTAACAAATATAAAGGAATATGTTTGGGAAACAATGAAAAAAAATATATCTATTTAACTTTTGATAATGGGTATGAAGCTGGCTATACAAGTAAGATTTTAGAGGTGCTAAAACAAAATGATGTAACTGCTACATTTTTTATAACAGCACATTATTTAAACACACAGCCAGAACTAGTAAAACAAATGATTGATGAAGGTCATATAGTAGGAAATCATACAGTAAATCACAAAAGTATGCCAAGTTTAGATGATGAAACAATAAAAAAAGAAGTAATGGATTTACATCAAGCAATATATTCAAAATTTCAATACGAAATGAAATATATGAGACCGCCTAAAGGAGAATATAGTGAAAGAACACTAAGTGTATGTAATTCATTAGGATACAAAACAGTAATGTGGTCATTTGCATATGAAGATTGGGACGAAAAAAAGCAACCAGATGAAGCCAAAGCAAAAGAAAAAATATTAAATAATCTTCACAATGGAGAAATTATGCTATTACATGGCACATCAAAAACAAATACAAATATATTAGACAGTGTGATTAAAGACATAAAGTCTCAAGGATATGAAATAAAAAGTATAGATGAATTTGAAGGATAGGAGATCAATTATGAAAAAAAAGAACATGAGAAAAATTGATAAAATATTAGAAATGCCACAGGAAGTATGCTCAAATATTCCCAAATTTACAATTACAGGTTTTGAAGAAATAATAATTGAAAATTATAAAGGCATTTTAGAATATGAGGATTTTTTTGTAAGAATAAGTACACATATTGGAATTGTAAATATAAATGGTTATAGTTTAAATCTAGAAACTATGACAAACGATGATATACGAGTAAGTGGAAAGATCGAAAGTATTGATATTGAAAGGTTAGTGGAGTAGAAATATGTTCATTAAGGTATTACTTAGCTATCTAATTGGATATGTAAGAATTATAGTAGAGGGTTATTATATAGAAAGATTTATTAACATTTGTACAAATAATAAAATAACTATATGGAATTTAAAAAGAGATAAAAACGTAAAATTAGAATTAAATGTACGTATTCAAGATTTTAAAGAAATACTAAAAATTGCTAAAAAGACAAAGTGTAAAACAAAAATAAAAAGTAAAAAAGGAATCCCATTTATTCTTCATAAATATAGAAAAAGAAAGATATTTGCTTTTTTCTTAATTATAATGATATCCTTAATTATATTTAGTTCTAATTTTGTATGGAATATTGAAATACAAACTGAAGATAATGAAACAATAGAAAATATAACAAGCGATTTGGAAGATACAGGGTTAAAAATAGGAGAATGGAAATCCAAAATAGATACAAAAGATATAATAAATAAATTAAGATTAAAAAGACAAGATATAGCTTGGATGGGAATTGAATTAAAAGGAACTAATGCTATTGTAAAAATTGTTAAGGCAGATGAAAAGCCAGAAATAGTTGATGAAAATGAGTATTGTAATATTATATCAGATAAAACAGGGATAATAACAAAAATAAATGCTCAAAATGGTACTGCAAATGTGAAGGTTGGAGATACTGTATCCGTAGGGACTACATTGATTTCTGGATGGTTGGAAGGCAAATATACAGGAATTAGGTATGTACATGCGAAAGGTGAAATACAGGCAAAAGTTTGGCATACCAAAAGCAAAAAAGTGTATTATAAGCAAGATATAAAAGAGGAAACAGGTAATCAAGAAAATAAATATAGTATAAAATTTAATAATTTTAAAATAAATTTATCAAAAAGGCTTTCAAAATTTAAAATTTATGATACAATAACTCTAGAAAAAAAGTTTAAAATATTTTCTGATTTTTATTTACCAATTTCAATAGAAAAAACTACATATAAAGAACAAGAAAATAAACAAAAAATATACAAACCAGAAGAAGCTAAAAACCTAGGGGTTTCAGAATTAGAAGAAGAATTAGATAATGAGATACAAAATAAAGAAAATATAGTAAACAAAAACATAAATGCACATGAAACACAAGAGTACGTTGAAGTTTATGTTACATATGAGGTACTTGAAAATATAGGCACAGAGGAAAAGATAGTTTATTAGAGAGGATGATGCAAATGGAAGAAAGAAGCTTAAGAATAACTGGAGCTGATAAAAATTTTTTTGGTAAACTTACATCAAGATTAACAAAAATGTTAATACCTACTAAAGTTGGATTTAATAGTATGTTAATTTCCATGAAAAGAAATAACTTACTAAAAGTATTTGAAAATCTTCAAAAAGAAAATGATTATGATCAAGAAGAAAATGAGAAAAAATTTGAAAATACATATGCTATATATTTAGAATCATTAGATAAGTATGTCTTAGATTCAATTTATAAAAAAGTAAAAAATAATGCAGCTACGGAATTTGAAAAAAATGCATTATCTAAATATTACGAAGTAACAAGCTTAAAAGAAAATGAGTATATAGAATATAAATATAGAAAACAAAAATATTTATTAGAATTAGATTACGAAAATATAATAAAAAATGCCAAAAGTAAAATAACCAAAAAATATATCAATTTCTATATATATAAAATGGATGCAATTTACAAAGCAATTTTGAAGAATTATTCAATAAAATTAGCTGATTCCACAAATGCATACGATTCTGCCAAAGAATGGATTTATACAAAAATATTTTATACACTAGAAGAATACATACAAAATATATTATCATTAAAAATTCAAAATAATGAAGACGGAAAATGTGATGAACTAAAAGAAGAATATGAAAAATACGAAAAATATTCTGTAGGAAAATTAGATACAAGAGATAACATAGAAAAAAATATGGTTATATTGGGTATAAGTAGAAAATTATTTACACATAGTCTTCCATTAGTTGTGGCAGAACAATGTTATGAAAAATTACTTACAGATGCAAGAATTTTAGTACAAGATACAAAAGTTGCTACAAAAAGAGAAAAAGCATATCAAATGTTAATTAATTTAATAGAAGATTATAACATAAAATTGCTATCTACAAAAGTATATTGGGATAAGCCAGAAAAAAGGGAAGAATACAAAAAATTCTGGGATAATTATAAAGAAATATCAAAACAAAAAGAAACAAATTTTAGTGAATATATACAACAAAAAGAAGTTTTATTTATAAAAAATGATATAAAAAATATAGAAGATAGTAAAATAGATTATTCAAAAATAATAAAATATTATAAAAGAAAATTAGTTGATTATGGAGCTATAAGAGAATTAAGAAATTCAATTAAAAATATAGAAGGAAAATACAAAAAAGTAAGGAGCACAGCAGTAAATGTATGAAATAACATATTTGGATTGGGAAGAAAATGAAGCATTTGAACAAATAATAAAAGAAGTTTTGCTAGAATGTTACAAAGAGGAAAAATTAATAGATTCAAAATTAACAATTCAAATAACATTAACTAATGCAAAAAACATTAGAGCATTAAATAAAGAATATAGAAATATAGACAGGGAAACGGATGTACTTTCGTTTCCTATGTTTGAAAAAGGTGAATTAGACTTAAAAATAAAAAACAGAGATTTTACATACGAAGATATTTTAGGTGATATGGTAATTTCAATTCCAAGAGTGGAAGAACAGGCAAAAGAATACGGACATAGTTTTAAAAGAGAGTTAAGTTATATGGTAGTTCATAGTTTTTATCATTTAATGGGCTATGATCATATTGAAGAAGAAGATAAAAAAGAAATGAGAAAAAAAGAAGAAACAATTTTACAAAAACTTAATATAACAAGAGATTAAATAAAAGGGGAATAAATATGAAAAAAAATACGAAGATTCTAATTATAATATTATTAATTTTAATCGTAGCAGCAGGTTCAGTTTTAGCTTTTAAGATAATAAAAGGACAAAATTCACAGCCACAACAGGTAGCAGAAAAAAATGAGGTAAAAGTAGAAGCAGTAGAAGAACCAGAGCCAGAAAAGAAAGTTCAAATTTTTTCTGGAGATGACAGACCTATTGCTGTAATGATAGACAACCATAATGGGGCTTGGCCTCAAGCAGGACTAAATAATGCATATATGGTCTATGAAATAATTGTAGAGGGTGGAGAAACAAGACTAATGGCTTTATTTAAGGGACAAGACTTAGATAAAATAGGACCAGTCAGAAGTTCAAGACATTATTTCCTAGATTATGCAATGGAAAATGATGCAATATATGTTCATTATGGTTGGAGTCCACAAGCAAAATCTGACATAAGCAAGTATGATATAGATAACATAAATGGAATAACTGAAAGTACCGAAATATTTTGGAGAGTAACTGATAAATATGCTCCACACAATGCTGTAACTAGTACAGCAAAAATATTAAAGAGTGCCAAGGCAAAAAAATATAAAACAACTTCAACAAAAGAAAGTGTTTTAAATTATACAGTAGAAGATGTTGATTTGGAAGATGGCAAAACAGCCAAAACTGTTACTATTCCACATTCTACTTTACAAAAAGTTAAATATGAGTATGATGAAAAAAATCAAGTATATAAAAGATATGCAAGAGGAAAAGCACAAAAAGATTGGACAACTGGAAAAGCTGTTACAACAAAAAATATTATAATAACTTTTTGCAATAACTATACTTTAAGTGATGGATCTGGAAAAGGTAGACAAAGTTTAACAAATATAGGAACATTTGATGGATATTACATTACAAATGGAAAGGCAATTAAAATAAAATGTATAAAAAAAGCAAGAGATAAACAAACTAAATATGAAGATTTAGATGGAAATGAAATAGAAGTAAATGATGGAAATACTTTTGTAAATATTTGCCCTAAAAATGCGAAAGTTGTAATAAAATAGGAGGTTACAAAATGAATGTATATGATACAGCTAATAGATTAGCTCAAGAAATTAAGACATCTGAAGAATATACAAATTATAAAATGGCAAAGCAGACAATTAATTTAAAACCAGAATTAAAAAACAAAATAGATGAATTTGAAAAATCAAGATATGAACTACAAATTTCAGCCATGCAAACAGGAAAAAATGATGAAGAAAAAATGAAAAAAGTTCAAAATATGTATGCTGAATTATTAGAAGATAATGATGCTAAAAAATTTTTTGATGCAGAAACTAAATTTAATATTCTTTTTGCAGATGTAAATAAAATTATTGGTGAATCAATAAAAGATGTCATGTAAAAAATAGGATTGTTAAGTTTTATCGTTGTAAAATAAATAGATTGGAGCGATAAAATGGAATTTTTAGTAGTAGTAATATTAGTAGTATTAGTAGTTGTAATTATTAAAGGTGTATTTGAGATTAATTATAAAAATATGAAAGAAATAGGAAAAAACGATAAACTAGATAAATTAACTCAAAAATATCCAGATAATATTGAAATATGTAAATGGTATTTAAAAAAATTAAAAAATGAAGATGTAGAAATAGAAGAAAATACTGGTAGGGAGAGTTGTTTATATATAGCTGTTACGAATAAAATCTTAATTGCTAATATAAAAAATACATATACCAGAATTCAAACAATTGCACATGAATGCTTACATTCGGTTCAAGGGAAAAAGATTTTAAATTTTAATTTTATATATTCTAATTTATACTTATTATATTTTGCAATAGTTTCTGTACTTATTATATTTAATGTATTAAAAAACAAATGGTTATTTTTAACAATATTAATTGTTTTAAGTATGATATATTTACTTATAAGAACATATTTAGAAAATGATGCAATGATAAAGGCAAGATATTTAGCAAAAGAATATATGGAGGATGTTAAAATATCATCTAAAGAAGAAATAGATGAAATAATATCAGAATATGATAAAATAAATCCAGTGGGCATAAAAGGCACTAATTTTCAATTATTTTTTAATACTTGTATGAAAATTATAATTTTTTCTTTAATATGTTTTATAAGAACAGTTGCATTTTAAAAAAAATTATGTTACAATATGCAAGTAATAATGAGAAACATAGGGAGGAATAGCAAATGGACATAGCTAGAACAATATTAACAGTTATATATTTTATAGTAGCATTAATTGTAATAATATTAGCATCAATACAATCAAAGGAAGATGAAGGACTTTCTTCAACAATAACAGGTTCATCAACAAACAATTTTTATGAAAAAAATAAGACAAGAACAAAAACAGGTAAACAAAAAAAATGGACTATAATTTTATCAATTGTATTTGCTATATTAACAGTAGCACTTGGAATATTATATATGGCAAAATAAATAAAAATAAGGGCAAAAGAATTGCTCTTTTTTTAATATTATAGAAAGGAAATAATATGCAAGAAGAAATAGAAAAAAAAGATACATTAGTAGGAACATTTCAAAACAATAAAAGTTTTGGATTTGTAGTTCCAGATAATAGAAAACTTTATGGAGATATATTTATTTCAAAAAAGAATTTTGGAAAAGCCAGAAACAATCATAAAGTTTTAGTTAAAATTATTAAATATCCAAAAGGCGATAAAAGGGCAGAGGGAAAAATATTAGAAGTATTAGGTGGGATAAACGAAGCAGGAGTAGATATGCTATCTTTAATTAAGGAATATAACTTACCTTCTATATTTCCAAAGCCTGTAGTTCTAGAAGCCAAAAGTAAGAAAAATTTTATTTCAGAAAAAGACATTAAATATAGGAAAGATTTAAGAAAAGATATAGTATTTACCATAGATGGAGAAGATGCTAAAGATTTAGATGATGCAGTAAGTGTTAAAAAGTTAAAAAACGGTAACTACATTTTAGATGTGCATATTGCCGATGTTAGCCATTACGTTGGAGAAAATAGTGAATTAGATAAAGAAGCATTAATTAGAGGTACAAGTGTATATATGCTTGGCAGAGTAATACCAATGCTCCCAAGAGAATTGTCTAATGGAATTTGTAGTTTGAATCAAGGAGAAGATAGATTAGCTTTATCTTGTACTATGGAAATAGATGAAACAGGGAAAGTAGTTGATTCTGAAATTTATAAATCTGTTATCAATGTAACAAGAAGGATGAGCTATCATGATGTTCAAGCTATTTTGGACAAGTCAAATGAAGAAACATTAGAAAAATATAAAGATTTTATAAATGAATTCAAGTTAATGGAAGAACTTGCTTTAATATTGAAAAATAAAAGAAAAGAACAAGGATATTTAAATTTAGATATTCCAGAAAGTAAGATTGAATTAGATATAAAAGGTAGAGTTACGAATATTTCTAAATATGAAACAACATTCGCAAATGAAATAATAGAACAATTTATGCTTATAGCAAACGAAACTGTAGCTGAAAAATTTTATTGGTTGCAAGCACCATTTATTTATAGAGTGCACGAAGAGCCTGATATAGATAAAACAAGAGAACTTAATCAGTCTTTATATAATTTCGGATTAAAAATAAGAATTGTAAATGAAAAAATATATCCAAATGAATTTGCAAAAGCATTAGAGGAAGTAAAGGGAAAAGAAGAAGAAAAAATAGTTTCAAATTTAATACTTAGAACCTTAAAAGTAGCACGATATGAATCAGAAAACAAAGGACACTTTGGTATTGCTAGTAAATATTATTGTCATTTTACGTCACCAATAAGAAGATATCCAGACTTATTTATTCATAGAATAATTTCAAAATATCTAAAATGCAACTATAATGTAAAAGAACATTTTATAGAAGAATATAAAGAAAAGGCAGAACAAAGAGCAAAAGCATCTTCAGAAAGAGAAAAAATTGCAACTAAAGTTGAAAGAGAAAGTGAAGATTTAAAAAAAGCAGAATATATGGAAAATAAAATAGGAGAAATTTATGAAGGAATAGTGTCTTCTATCACCCAATTTGGAATGTTTGTACAATTGGAAAATACCGTTGAAGGATTAATTCGTTTTGAACACATGGGAAATGAATATTTTATTTATGATGAAAATAGAAAAACTTTAAGAGGAGAAAAAACAAATAAATTATATAAAATAGGGGATAAAGTTAAAGTGCGAGTTATATCTGCAAGCAAACTATTAAGACAAGTAGATTTTGAAATTTGTGTCACTGGTTCCGGGTTTAATTGACACATTTTGTGTCATCGGTTCCGGGTTTGATTGACACATTTTGTGTCATTGGTTCCGGGTTTGAATGACACAACTAATTGATATGCACTTTTTCAACATAATAAGCACACTGAGTATTGCAACAAAGTTTAGATTGTTGAACAGAAGAATACTGACACTTTCCATCTTTTTGATAAATACAATTTTTTGAACAATTTATATTTGTCAAAAGAATCACCTCTAAAATATAGTATTTGTTACAAAAAAATTTTTATTCAAATAAAATCCAAACTCTAATGTTTGGATTTAAAGTATTTACAATATTTATTGATAGGGCATACATCACATTGAGGTTTTCTTGCAACACAACAATTTCTTCCATGCCATACAAGTAAATGATTAACATCTTTAAGATATTCTTTTGGGAACAATTTTAGTAAATCTTGTTCTATTTTTTCTGGATCTTTATTTTTACTTAGACCAATCAAATTTGAAATTCTTTTTGCATGTGTATCGACAGCTATTCCTTCTGCTATTCCAAAAACTTCTAGCATTATTACATTTGCACTTTTTCGACCGATTCCAGCAAGAGACATAAGATCTTCATATGTATTTGGCACAATACCATTAAACTTTGTTAAGACCTGTTCAGCACAAAGCTTTATATTTTTAGCTTTGTTTTTATAAAAACCACATGGATGAACTAATTTTTCTAATTCTTTAATGTCAATATTCATAAAATCTTCAATTGTCTTACATTTTTTAAATAAGGCAGGAGTTGTTTTATTAACTCTTTCATCAGTGCATTGAGCAGATAGCATTACAGCCACAACAAGTTGAAAAGGTTCTTTAAAATCTAAACTACATGTTGCGTCTGGATATGCTTTTTTTAATGTATCAATCATATTTTTAATTTCATCTTTTTTCATATTTATCATTCCTTTAATATAAGTTTACAAAAATTTTAATATATAGTCAATATAAATATTTTTTAAGATTAATAATTTTTGAAAAAACTTAATTTTATGAGTGTTTCAATGTTAAAAATTAGTAACATAAAAAGGAACAAATAATAAAATATATTAATATAATATAATAAATGGAGGTAAAAAATGATAGGATTCTTAAAAAAAACATTTGGGGTTATTTTAATAGGATTAGGATTGGGAATATTATTAGTATTATTACTTCCATTAACAGGTTGGCTATTTTTAATAGGAGCGACTGTAATAATAGTAGGACTTATTTGGCTAGCATGTTAGAAAAAAGGAGGAATACATATGAAAGTTGTTGTGAAGAAGGTACCCAAATTTTTTAGGGGATTTGTAAAACTCATATTTGGAATAAAGGATTAAAAAAAGAGCTGTTTAATTAAGCTCTTTTTACTTTTCCATCTTTTAAACATTTAGCACATACATATATTCTTTTTACTTCTCCATCTATATCAGCTTTAACTCTTCTTAAATTTGGTTTCCAAGTTCTAGGTGATCTTTTACTTATATGTGAACGAGTAATGCTAAGTTTATTTCCATGATGTCCTTCTTTTTCACAAATTGCACATTTTGCCATATCAAATTACACCTCCTATATTTTTAAAAATAAATTGACCAATACCAAGTTTACCACATAAATGGAAAAAAAACAAGTATTTTTTAAAAATTATCAAAAATTCCTTGCAAAATAGGAAAAATGTGTTATAATGATATAGCTATATGAAATTAGAAAGGATTGAAAAAAATGAGTGGTAAAGTAGAAAAAACAGAAAATGCAAATGAAGTAAAAATAGAAGTTACAGTAGAAGCTTCAAAATTTGATGAAGCAATTAAAAAAGTATATTTCCAAAGTGCAAAATATTTCAATATTCCAGGATTTAGAAAAGGAAAAGCACCAATACAAATAGTAGAAAAATATTATGGAAAAGAAATTTTTTATGAGGATGCTTTCAATGAAGTAGCACCAAAAGCATTAGAAGATGCAGTAATTGAAAATAAATTAGAAGTAGTTAGCAGACCTGATATTGAAGTTACACAAATAGGAAAAGGACAAGATTTAATATTTACAGCAGTAATGCAAACAAAACCAGAAGTAAAACTTGGAAAGTATAAAGGTATAGAAATTAAAAAGATAGAGTATAATGTAACAGACGAAGACATTAAACAAGAATTAAGCAATATGCAAGAACGTAATTCAAGATTAATAACAGTAGAAGACAAACCAGTAGAAAGTGGAAATACAGCTGTAATAGATTTTGAAGGATTTGTAGATGACAAAGCATTTGAAGGTGGAAAAGGTGAAAACTACGATTTAGAAATAGGAAGTAATACTTTTATTCCAGGATTTGAAGACCAAATAATAGGAATGAAAGTAGACGAAGAAAGAGATATCAAAGTAAAATTCCCAGAAGAATATTTTTCTAAAGATTTAGCTGGAAAAGATGCAACATTTAAAGTAAAATTACATGAAATCAAGAAAAAAGAATTACCTAAATTAGATGATGAATTTGCAAAAGATGTTAGTGAATTTGATACTTTAGAGGATTTAAAGAAGGATATAAAAGAAAAACAAGAAAAAGCAAATGCTGAAAGAGCAAAATACGAAACAGAAGATGCTGCAATAAAGGCAATTTGTGAAGATATGAAAGTAGAAATTCCTTCAGGCATGGTAGAAACAGAAGTAGAAAATATGTTAAAAGACATAGAATCAAGATTATCATATCAAGGATTAAAGCTTGATCAATACTTCAAAATGATGGGTAAAACAGAAGAAGAAGTTAAAAAAGAATATGAGCCACAAGCAATAGATGCAATAAAATCAAGGCTTGCATTAGAAGCTGTAGTTAAAGCTGAAAAAATAGAAGCAACAGATAAAGAAATAGATGAAAAATTAGAAGAAATGGCTAAAAATTATGGAAAAAAAGCAGATGAATTAAAACAAAATGAAAATATAAAAAATTATATAAAACAAGGAATAGAATCTGAAAAAGCAGTTGAATTTTTAGTAAAAAATGCTAAAATGAAATAATAAATGAAGTAAAAATTGGGGCAAGTTATTTGTACCCAATTTTTGTGTCAAACAAACCCGGAACCAATGACACAAAATGTGTCAAACAAACCCGGAACCAATGACACAAAATGTGTCAATCAAACCCGGAACCGATGACACAAAATGTGTCAATCAAACCCGGAACCATTGACACAAAAATACTATTAGTATATAATAATCATAAATTTAAGGAGGAAGATAATTATGTTAGAAAAAGATAGTTTAGTACCATATGTTATTGAGCAAACAAGTAAAGGAGAAAGATCATATGATATTTTCTCAAGATTATTAAAAGATAGAATAATATTTTTAGGAGAAGATGTAAATCCAACAACATCAAGTTTAGTAATTGCACAATTGTTATTTTTAGAGTCAGAAGATCCAGACAAAGAAATACATTTATATATAAATTCACCTGGAGGATCAATTACAGATGGAATGGGAATTATAGATACAATGAATTATATAAAATGTCCAGTTTCTACAATATGCATAGGAATGGCAGCAAGTATGGGAGCAGCATTACTTGCTGCAGGAGAAAAAGGAAAAAGATATGCTACACCAAATGCTGAAATACTTATTCATCAACCATTAATTGGCGGAGGCGGACTTTCAGGACAAACAACAGAAATAAAAATTCATGCAGACCACTTAGTAAAAACAAGAGAAAAGTTAAATAAGTTTTTAAGTGAAAGAACAGGTCAAACGATTGAAACTATTGAAAAAGATACAGAAAGAGATAATTATATGACAGCAGAAGAAGCTTTAAAATATGGATTAATAGATGGAATAATGGAAAAAAGAATGTAATTAAAGGAGAATTTTATGGCAAGAAATGATATACCAAAGAACGTTAGATGTTCATTTTGTGGAAAAGCACAAGAAAGCGTTAGAAAAATAGTTGCAGGACCTGGTGTATATATTTGTGATGAATGTGTTGATTTATGTAATAGCATAATAGATGCAGAATTATATGAAGAAGAAGCAGAATATGAATTAACAGAAAATATTCCAAGTCCTAAAGAAATAAAAGATATCTTAGATGAATATGTAATTGGTCAAGAAGATGCAAAAAAATCTTTATCAGTTGCAGTTTATAATCACTATAAAAGAATATTACATGAAGAGCAAGTAAATAAAAAAGAAGATGATGTAGAAATTCAAAAAAGTAATATTTTATTACTTGGACCTACAGGTTGTGGAAAGACACTTCTTGCAAGGACTTTAGCTAAAATATTAAATGTACCATTTGCAATAGCAGATGCTACAACTTTAACAGAAGCAGGATATGTAGGGGAAGATGTTGAAAATATCCTACTAAAATTAATACAAGCAGCAGATGGAGATGTACAAAAGGCAGAAAAAGGAATCATATATATAGATGAAATAGACAAAATTACGAGAAAATCTGAAAATGTTTCAATAACTCGTGATGTTAGTGGTGAAGGTGTTCAACAGGCACTATTAAAAATAATAGAAGGAACGGTTGCTTCAGTTCCACCGCAAGGAGGAAGAAAACATCCAAATCAAGAATTAATTCAAATAAATACAGAAAATATATTATTTATTTGTGGAGGAGCTTTTGAAGGATTAGAAAATATTATAAAAGATAGAACAGGTAAAAAAGCAATTGGTTTTGGAACAAAAATAGAGAGTTCTAAAGAGGTTGATAGATATGAAGTTTTTAAAGAACTATTACCTCAAGATTTGTTAAAATTCGGGTTAATTCCAGAGTTTATTGGAAGATTACCTATAATAGCAACAATAAAGAATTTAGATAAAGATGCTTTAATTAAAATATTAGTAGAACCAAAAAATTCGTTAGTAAAACAGTATACAAAATTATTTGAAATAGATGGAGTTGAACTAGAATTTAAGCAAGATGCAATAGAAGCAATTGTTGATAAAGCAATAGAAAGAAAAACTGGTGCAAGAGGGTTAAGGTCAATAATTGAAGAAATAATGAGAGATATTATGTTTGAAATACCATCTAATCAAGATATTACCAAATGTATAATTACAAAAGAAACAGTATTACAAAAGATTGAGCCAGAAGTTATAATTGACGAAAACAAGTCAAAACGTGAGTTAGAAAAAAAGCAAAAACGACAAATACCTAGTAAATCTAAAAAAGAAACTGCATAAAGTTAATAGTAAATGATTATAATGCCATAAATATGTATAAACTATTATATATATTTATGGTATTTTTGTGATTTTTTAACATTTTCTAATTATTTATAATTGCTTCTCTTTTGCAAGATATTTTAGAATGAAAAACAAAAATGAACTAAAAAACACTTGAAAAAAAATCTTTCATATTGTATCATAATTTTGTAATATCAAAAGATAAAAGAAAGGAAGAAAATTATAATGAAAGATGTAAAAGAAATACTAAAATTTGGACAAAACGGTATTACTTTGATAGCGTTGGTTATAACCATAATAGTTCTTTTAATATTAGCAGGAATAACAGTAAACACACTAATGGGTAATAATGGAATATTAAACCAAGCAAATAAAGCAAAAATCGAAACAGAAAGAGCAGAAATAGAGGAAATGCTAAAACTTGCAGTAACAAATATGCGAATAGAATATAGTAGCACTTCTGAACACGCAGATGGAGAAACAAGTTTTAATGATTACTTTAAGGAAAGAGAAACATTTGAAGAAAAGGCTGATTATGATACAAATGAATATGTAATACCACCTGATCCAGAAAATGGAGAAGAAAGTAAGACATATGAATATATTGAGGATGTTGAAAATAATGAAACATATGTTGAATTGGAAATGTACAAAGAATCTGGAACAAGAACATTATTTAAATTTAAAATATCATTACCAAGTGGAGGAGTAGAGTATCTAGGACAAAGTGATGATATAAAAGGTACAAGTGGTGGAAAAATAACATTTGAATTAAATGGTGGAAAATTTGAAAATGAAGATGAAGTTATAAGAGAATACAAGCTAGGAAAAGTAGTAGGATTTATATCTCCAATACAAGATGGATTTGCATTTGATGGGTGGTATTTAGACTCTAACTGTACAGAAGAAAGAGTAAGTTCAACAGAAGGACTAAATGGGGATATAACAGTATATGCAAAATGGTTACAAGAAACATCATCAGAATACTTTACATACGATGACAAGGGAACAACAATAACTGGATTTGCAGAGCTAGGTATAGAAGCATTTAAAAATGAAAGTAAAACAGATTTAGTAATACCAAAAAAACATAATGAAAATGCTATAATAGCAATAGACTATTCAGCATTTACAGGTGAAAAACTTGCAACAAACAGTATAGTTATAAAAAAACTTGTAATACCTAATAATATAACTAAAATAAGTTCTGCTGCATTTGCAAATTGTGCCCAAATACAAGATCTAACAATTCCAATATCAATACATGCTGGTGAAGGGTTTAGTGGATGCACAGGAATAAAGAAAATAAATATAACAAAAGGAAATGGCGAAGGCATAAATTATAGTTTTGGTGATTGTAGCAGACTACCTTGGTACCAATCTAGACAAAATGAGTTAGAAATAACCTTAGAAGAAGGAATAACAAGAATAGGAGACCGTATGTTTTATAGTTGTACAGGTTTAAAACATATTAAATTTCCAACGTCATTAAAAGAAATAGGAGAATTAGCATTCCAGAAATGCACTCAATTACAAGAAATAAGCTCAATAGAGGGATTGACTAAATTAAGTTCATTTGCGTTTGATGGATGCACAGAGTTAACTGGTACAATAGTGATGCCGAAAGAAATAACTGAAATACTTGGGAATGTATTTAGCAATACAAAAATAGAGAAACTTGTAATACCTGATAATATAACAAAAATAGATTATAATGCATTTGCAAATTGTGCCCAAATACAAGATCTAACAATTCCAATATCAATACATGCTGGTGAAGGGTTTAGTGGATGCACAGGAATAAAGAAAATAAATATAACAAAAGGAAATGGCGAAGGCATAAATTATAGTTTTGGTGATTGTAGCAGACTACCTTGGTACCAATCTAGACAAAATGAGTTAGAAATAACCTTAGAAGAAGGAATAACAAAAATAGGAAACTATATGTTTTGTAATTGTACAGGAATAGTGCTTGTAAAATTCCCAAAAACATTAACAGAAATAGGACCATATGCATTTTATAATATAAATAATGCAACATATGATTATGCAGGAAGTCAACAAGATTGGGAAGCCAATGTTACAGTTAATAATAATAACACATCATTAGATATGCAAAGATTCAATTTCCATGAATAAAACAAAAAGTCATCAAATTTAATACATTTGATGGCTTTTTGGTTACTGTATAATTTTTTAAGTACCTGAATATAAACTTATATTACTTATATTTTAAAAACGACATTTTTCTTTGTTGTTTTCATACATGATATTTTACGTAAACAACAATTCCAAAAATTTTTTCCAAATCAGTTGACACCACAGGAAATTTATGTTAAAATAAATAACTGTAATCCGCTTAGTCAAGGTACACAAATACTATGAAACAAGAGTTGCCTGAAAATTAAGGATTAGCGAGTATACAAATAAGGGAGGTGCATTTTAGATGTACGCAATAATTGAAAGCTGTGGAAAACAATACAAAGTAGCAGAAGGAGACGTTGTATTTTTCGAAAAACTAGATGCAGAAGAAGGTAAAAAAGTTACATTTGAAAACGTAGTTCTAGTATCAGAAGAAGGAAAAGTACAAGTAGGAAATCCTTATGTTAAAGGTGTAAAGGTTGAAGGAAAAGTAGTTGCACATGGTAAAGCTAAAAAAATATTAATTTACAAAATGAAACCAAAAAAGAACTACAGAAGAATGCAAGGACATAGACAACCATACACAAAAGTTGAAATAACATCAATAGTAGGTGGAACTGCAAAAACAGTAGCAGCATCTGCAACAGCAACAAAATCAGAAACAAGCACAAAAAAAGCTGAAGTAAAAAAAGCTTAGGTTAACCAAAAAATAAGAAGTTATCAGAAGGTTATAAATAAATAAAACCGAAAGGAGTGAGAAATCATGGCTCATAAAAAAGGTCAAGGTAGCAGCCATAACGGTAGAGAGTCAGAGTCAAAACGTCTTGGTGTAAAAAGAGCTGATGGTCAATTTGTTTTAGCAGGAAATATCTTGGTAAGACAAAGAGGAACAAAAGTACATCCTGGAACTAATGTAGGAAAAGGTAGTGATGATACACTATATGCATTAGTAGATGGAACAGTAAAATTTGAAAGAAAAGGTAAAGATAAAAAACAAGTAAGTGTATATCAAGAAGAACAATTAGCAGAAAAAAAAGCTTAAGTTAAATATTTACATATAATAAACAACTCTAACAAACAGAGTTGTTTTTATTTTTAAAATATAGTATAATAAGAGCGTAAAAAATAATGTGACAAATAATATAATTAAATAAATAAAATTTGAGGAGGATGTGAATAAAAAATGGCAAAAAAAAGAATATTAACAGGAGATAGACCAACAGGTAAATTGCATATAGGACATTATTTTGGCTCATTAAAAAAAAGGGTGGAATTACAGGAAAACCCAGAATATGAGCAATTTATATTAATTGCAGATGTTCAAGCACTAACAGATAATTTTAACAATCCAGAAAAAGTTAGAAAAAATGTAAGAGAGCTTGCAATGGATTATTTATCTGTAGGCATTGACCCTAAAAAAACAACAATATATATACAATCAATGATACCTGAAACAGCAGAACTTACAATATACTATTCAAATTTAGTAACAATAGCTAGACTTGAAAGAAATCCAACCGTAAAAACAGAAATAGCACAAAAAAGAGAATTATTTGGAGAAAGTGTAACATATGGTTTTCTAGGATATCCAGTAAGTCAAGCAGCAGATATAACAACATTTGAGGGAGAACTAGTGCCAACAGGAGAAGATCAAGAACCATTAATTGAGCAATGTAGAGAAATAGTAAGAAAATTTAACAGTATATATGGAGATGTGCTAGTTGAACCAAAAATAGTTTTATCTGAAGGCAAGAGAATAAAAGGATTAGATGGAAACGAAAAGATGGGTAAATCTTTGGGAAATGCAATATATTTGTCAGATTCAGAAGAAGAGATAAAATCAAAAGTAATGAAAGCTGTAACAGATCCAAATAGAATAAAAAAAGATGATCCAGGTAATCCAGATATATGTATGGTTTCATATTATCATAAATTATTTACGCCTGAAGAAGATTTAAAAGCTGTTTGTGAAGAATGTAAGTTAGGCAAAAGAGGTTGTGTAGCATGTAAAAAGCAACTTGCAAAAAATATTTCTGATACTTTAAAACCAATTAGAGAAAAAAGAGCATATTATGAAGCACATCCTGAAGAAGTTGATAAAGTATTAATGGAAGGAACAGCAAGGGCTCAAAAGGTAGCAAAAGAGACTATGAAAAAAGTAAAAGAAGCAATGATGCTAAATTATTTTTAATTTCATAAAAAGGAGAAATTATGTTTATAGATTATACTAAAATATTTATAAAAGCTGGAGATGGAGGAAATGGTGTAGCAACATTTCGCCGTGAAAAATATGTTGCAGCAGGAGGACCAGATGGAGGCGACGGAGGAAATGGTGGAAATATCTATTTTAAGGTAGATAAAGATAAAAATACACTAATTGACTTTAGATACAATAAAAAATTTAAAGCAAAAAATGGTGAAAACGGAAGTGGAAACCATTGCAATGGTAAATATGGAGAAGATTTATATGTAAAAGTGCCAATAGGAACTGTTGTAAAAGATGCTGAAACTGGTAAAGTATTAGCAGATTTATCAGAGGAAAATCAAGTAGTTTTAATACAAAAAGGAGGTCGTGGTGGAAGAGGAAATTCACATTTTGCCACAGCTACAAGGCAAGCTCCTCGTTTTTGTGAAGAAGGAGACAAAATAGATGAAAAAGAAGTTATACTAGAACTAAAACTACTTGCAGATGTTGGACTTTTAGGATTCCCAAATGTAGGTAAATCAACATTTCTATCAAAAGTAACAGATGCAAAACCAAAAATTGCAAACTATCATTTTACAACACTAGAACCTAATTTAGGAGTTGTAAAAACGAAAGATGGTAGTGGATTTGTTATTGCCGATATTCCTGGAATAATAGAAGGGGCAAGTGAAGGAGTAGGACTTGGAATACAATTTTTAAGGCATGTGGAAAGGTCAAGATTACTTTTGCACTTTTTAGATGTGTCAGGAGAAGAAGGAAGAAATCCAGTAGAAGATTTTTATTCTATAAATAAAGAATTAAAAAAATACAGTGAAAAATTAAGTACAAGAAAACAGATAATTGTAGCGAATAAAATAGATGCAATGCAAGATGAAAATATACTAAAAGAAATCGAAAAATTAGCTAAAAAAGAAAAATTAGAACTATACAAAATTTCTAGTGTAACAGGAGAAGGAGTTCAAGAACTAATAGATCATGTTGCAGAAATTTTAAAAACATTGCCTAAAGAAGATTTAATAGAAGTTGAAGATAAAATTGTTTATGAGCTAGAAGATGAAAAATCAAAATGGACAATTAGAGTAGAAAATGGAGAATTTATAGTTGAAGGAAAAGCAGTAGAAAAACTTATGGGAAGAATTAATATCGAAGACAACGAGTCTTTGTACTATCTACAAAAGTGCTTAAAAAATATGGGAATAGAAGATGAATTAATAAAAATGGGAGTTAAAGAAGGCGATAGTGTAAAATTAGCTGATTGGGAACTAGAATGGTATAGTTAAAAATTTATTATATAAAAGAAGGAAAGTAAGTAATGAAAATTGAATACAAAGATAAAATTTTTAATATAGAAAATAGTATAAAAGTAAAAGATTTATTAAAAAAAGAGATTGAAGATAATAAATTTAATGTTATGGGATGTACAGTTAACAATGAGTACCAAACTTTAAATTATGTGATTTCAAACGATTGTAAAATAGAATTAATAGATATGTCTAATAAAGAAGGAATGAAAATATATAGGAGAACACTTATATATATAATGGGAAAAGCTTTCAGTGAAGTGTATCCAGAGGCTCTTCTTACTGTGAACTATCAATTAGCGCATGCAATGTTTTGCGAAATAGATAATATGGAAGTTACAGACGAAATAATAAAAAACATATCTAATAAAATGCAAGAAATTATTCAAAAAAATTTACCAATTGAAAGAAAAGTTATGACAAGGCAAGAAGCGGAAAAATTTTATGAAGAAACAGGTTCTACAAAAGGAAAGTTACAGTTAGACTTAGATACAAATGATGAAATAAAAATGTATTTTTGTGATGGATATTATAACTATATCTATGGTATGATTGCATCAAATACAGGTGCTACAAATATGTTTAAAATTGAGAAATATGATAATGGATTCATAATAAAATATCCAAGTTCAAAGAATCCATTAGTTATTCCTCAAGAAGAAGAAAATAAAAAATTAGCATTTTCATTAAATGAATATGATGATTTACACAAAATATTAAAAGTAAATACTGTATTTAAGTTAAATAAGGCTATAGAAGAAAACAGAATAAAAGATATAATAATGATAGATGAAGCTTTACATGAAAAGAAAATTGCAGGGATAGCAGATGAAATTGCAAAAAGGAAAGATGTAAAAATGATATTAATAGCTGGACCCTCATCATCTGGTAAAACTACTTTTGCACAAAGGCTAGGAATTCAGCTAAAAATAAATAAAATAAAGCCAGTTACAATTTCTGTGGATAATTATTTTGTTGAAAGACAAGATACACCAAGAGACGAAAATGGAGATTATAACTTTGAATGTATAGAAGCCATTGATTTAGATTTATTTAATAATCATCTAACCAAATTACTTAATGGAGAAGAAATAGAAGTTCCACAATTTGATTTTAAAAAAGGAACAAAAAAATATAATGGTAAAAAAATGAAACTTGATAAAGATGAGGTTTTAGTTATTGAAGGTATACATTGCTTAAATGATAGGTTAACTATAAGTATTCCAAAAGAACAAAAATTTAAAATATACATAAGTGCATTAACTGTTCTAAATATGGATTATTTCAATAGGATATCTTCAACAGATAATAGATTAATAAGAAGAATAGTTAGAGATTATCAATTTAGAGGATATTCTGCAAGTCATACAATTGGCTCATGGCATTCAGTAAATGATGGAGAAGAGCAAAATATATTTCCATTTCAAGAAACAGCAGATATCATGTTTAATACATCATTAATATATGAATTAGGAGTATTAAAAACAATAGCTTTACCACTTTTAGAAGAAATAACTTCAGAAGTACCTGAATATGCAGAAGCTAGAAGATTAATCAATTTCTTAAAATATTTTAAAGCAATTGATGCTAATTTAGTTCCGTCAAATTCTTTGCTTAAAGAATTTATAGGAGGAGGAGATTTTAAATATTAAAATGTGTCAACGGTTCCGGGTTTGAATGACACATTTTGTGTCAACGGTTCCGGGTTTGATTGACACATTTTGTGTCAATGGTTCCGGGTTTGATTGACTAAAAAGGAGAAATAATAGTGTTACAATCTAGTAAATTTACCAAAATAGACGAGGAATTTATATGTGACAACTGTGGAAAAAAAGTTGTTAGGCTTGGATATTCTTGTAGAAATCATTGCCCATTTTGTCTACATTCTAAACATGTTGATAAAAATCCTGGAGATAGACAAGAATTATGCCATGGAGATTTAGAGCCAGTTGGACTTGAAATTGACAGTAAAAAAGGATATGTTATTGTTTTTAAATGTAAAAAATGTGGTGCAATAAGAAAAAATAAGTCAGCAACTGATGATAATATGGATTTAATTATAAAATTGAGTAGTAAGCAATATAAATAGTAAATATTGTACACAAATTTAAAGTACAAATAAATTCACGAAAAAGCCCTAATATTGTTAAAATATTAAGGCTTTTTGATTGTTTTATATTTTTCTATTTAAGTTACCATTAGTAAATTCTTTTCCTTCAAATCTATTATTAGATTTTACTGTATTAATAATATTATTAATTTCGTCAATATCTTCATATAAAATATCAATTCTAGCAAAATCTAAATTAAAATTAGAAGGTAAAATAGATAAAATCTTACTATTATATATAGTTGTTATAGTTTGTATATTATCTGGCAAAACATCAAATTGCATATTCAATCTATCCTTTAAATAATAATGATTATTCTTATTTAGGCATTGAGCATCACATTGAGGAAAACATTTATTAGTTTTACCAAGTAAGCAATAATTAATATTCATTAAAGGTATTTTCCCATAAACAATAAGTTCTTGCTGATAATTATTATTTGTTAAATCAAGTATTGCTTTTTTGTCTAATTCAGGACTTACAGTATATATTGAAATTCCTAAATTTCCAAGTTCATTTATAGTTTTATCATTATAGATGTTAAGTGTATAGTTAGCAATCAACTCAAATTTATTAGGAAATTTATTGCATAAATCTTTTAGCAAAACAAAATTAGAAATATTTGATAATACAAAACCTTTAATATTATATGTATTTATGGCATTTTCTATATTGTTGTGAAACATATTTCTATAATTTGCTTTTATTATATTAGGCAAGTAAATATATAAGTTAAATTTTGAATTAAGAGTATTTAGTATTTTAAAATATTTTTTATTTGAAAAATATTTTAAAGGAATATACAATTTATCTACATTTTCTAATTTTAAATAATCAAAGTCTAAATTTAAGACATTTAAAAGTAAAGAAATACCAGTATTATGGGAATGTCTATTTGATTTTTTACTTTTTAAATCTACAGCGTAATTGGAAGAATTGTTTTTTGTAACGCTGTTTTTTACATTCATAGTTCTTTTAATTTCAGAAAGTGCATAATTTTCAACTTCTTCTAATGCTTTTCTTCTTAATTCATTTAAACTGCTAATTTTAGGTAAAAATGTATTTTTATCTAAATCAACATTTATTTTATTAAACTCAAATGGAGTGTTTCCGGGTTTTATTAATTTTCTCAATTACTGTTTCTTTGTTTAGCGGCTTATTTTGGGCATCTATAGGTAACATATCCAAACTACATTTTAAATTCAAATTTTTATATAAATCAAATGCATTTGCAGAAGTAACACAAATAGACAAAGGCTTACCTTTTTTTATTTTAACAGTTGCATTTAAAAGTATTTTTCTTTGTTCAGAATTAATGCTATTTTGACTTTTTATATTTAATTCTTTTGAAGACATTTTAATTACTTTATCTCCAACAGAAATATTTCCTTTCATTCTACCAATTGTAACAGTTTGATTTATTTGACCAATTGTGATATTTTCATATTTTGAAGATTTAGATTTTTCCATAAGTTCAGAAACATTATATGTTCCATCTTCTTTTTCTACAGAAATTGTATCTCCAATCTGCAAGTTCTCTTTTAATTTTATGGTTATATAGCCTTTATTTTTATTGTATTTTTCTATAATTCCTAGAGAAAGCCCCATATTATTTGATTTATTTTTATAAACTAGATTTTTGTTAGGATCTTTGGATAAATGACCGCAAGAAGATAGCCCTCGGTTAAATACTTGCAATAAATCTTTTTTATCTTTTTCATCTATTACAAACTTTTTGGAAGACAGTGCTAAATCAATGTATTTTCTATAAATTCTTGTTACAGTTGCAACATATTCAGGAGTTTTCATTCTGCCTTCAATTTTAAAAGATGTAACTCCTGATTTTATTAAAAATGGAAGATATTCTAATCCACATAAATCGCGAGAAGATAAAAGATGCCCTTTATCTAGTTGTTTATCATTTTGATCAATAAGAGAATAGAAGAGCCTACATGGTTGAGCACAATTTCCTCTATTTCCAGACCTTCCACCAATCATACTTGACATTAGACATTGACCAGAATAAGAAATACATAATGCTCCATGAATAAAACATTCTATTTCTATATTAGAATTGGCACATATATATGCAATTTCATCTGCTGATAATTCTCTTGCAAGAACTACACGTTTGAATCCTAATTCTTGCAATTTAAGGACTCCTTGTAAATTGTGGACAGACATCTGTGTACTTGCATGAATTGGTAAGTCAGGAAAGTCATGAATTAGTTTTAATGCTAATCCTAAATCTTGAACAATGATGGCATCTATACCAAATTCATAAGCTTTTTTAGCTAATTCATAAGCACTTTCAAATTCATCATTTTTAATTAAGGTATTTAATGTTAAATTTGTTTTAACACCACGGATTTTTGCATATGAAATAGCTTTTTCCATATTGCTTAAATCAAAGTTAGAAGCAAAAGCCCTTGCGCTAAACATATTTGCTCCAAAGTATACACAGTCTGCACCATTTTGAACAGCAGCTTTTAAACATTCAAAATCACCAACTGGCGAAAGCAATTCTATCATTTTTACCTCCATTTATATGGTTAAATTATATCACAAATATGGACAAAATGCCAATAATATGATAAATTATTTAGGTAAAGGAGTTTCGAATGAAAAAGTTTTTCAAATTTATTCTTAATACAATATTTATTGCAATAATGATTGGTGTTTTATATATAGTATATGATATATATGAAACCAATAATTTTAAAGATTACAAAAAAAGTGTATCAGATCAAAAAATTACTGAATTTAAAAGAGATAATAAAACAAAATATTCTAGTCAAAGAAGTTTTAAAATTGAATCGTCTGAGTATAATGATGCAATGATATCAAAAACCATAAATTTAAGAAAAAATAAATCATATAAAGTAACATGTATGGTAAAAACTGAAAATGTAGAATCACAAAACAATAAATCAGGAAGTGGAGCACATATATCAATAGAAGGAAAAACAACAAGGTCAATTGCAGTCACAGGTACAAATGATTGGCAGAAAATAGAATTAATTTTTAATTCAAAAAACGAAGAAAATATATCTGTTGGATTTAGATTAGGAGGTTATATAGACAAATGCAAAGGAACTGCTTGGTTTTCAGATATGAAGGTGGAAGAAGGAATTCCAGATACTTCAAATGAGTGGAAATTTGCATGTTTTATATATAATAGTACAGATGTAACAATAGATGGCAAAAACATAAAATTATCTGTAACTGATAGAGATGTAACAGATATAAAAAATACAATTACAAGATTTGAAGACGCATGCAATACTTTAAGTAATAAAAAAATGACTGCAAAATGTGATGTGTATTCTATTGATAAACCACTATCTAAATTATCATATGATAAAAAATTTGGATATTATGTTGCACCAGAGGATGTAGAACAAGATATAAAGGCAGTTATAAATTCAAATAATTATGATCATATATTTGTTGTAATAAGACTAGGAAATGATGTATATAAAGATGATATAGAGGTAAATGATTGGATCGGACTTGGTTCAATGGATTATTATGGAATAGGATTTTCAAATATTAGATTACCAAATGATTCAAGAAGCTACATATATAAATATAATGCAATAATAAACACATTTCCAGAAGAAGTGTTATTACATGAGTTCTTACATTCATTAGAAAGGAACGCAATGGAATACGATTATGAAATTCCAGAACTTCATAATTATAAGAAATATGGCTATAAAAATCAAAAATTAATTGGTCAAAAACAGTGGTATGCAGATTATATGAATTGTAATATAGATTATAACGGAACTAAAATTGGATTACCAAAAGAAATATATACCTTAAAGCCTGCAAAACAGTCTGATTTTAAATATTCATATGAAATTAAAAATGCATTCTAATATATTGTTTAAAGAAAGAAGGATTAAATATGGATGTAACAGATTTTTATTATGATTTACCAGAAGAACTAATAGCTCAGACACCTATAGAAAAAAGAGATGAATCAAGACTAATGGTACTAAATAGAAAAAATCAAACTATAGAACATAAGAAATTCAAAAATATTATAGATTTTTTACAACCAGGTGATGTGTTAGTTAGAAATAATACTAAAGTAATTCCAGCAAGGTTATATGGAAAAAAAGAAACTGGAGCAAATGTAGAATTTTTACTTTTAAATAATATAGAGGGAGACATTTGGGAAAGTATAGTTAGACCTGGAAATAAGTTACATAAAGGAACAAAAGTAATATTCGGAAATGGACTTTTAGAGGCAGAAGTTTTAGATATAATGGAAGGTGGAACAAGAAAAGTACAATTTAAATACAAAGGAATATTTAACGAAATACTAGATCAAATTGGTTTAATGCCACTTCCACCATATATTCATGAAGAACTAAAACAAAAAGACAGATATCAAACAGTATACGCAAAATATGATGGTTCTGCAGCAGCTCCAACAGCTGGATTACATTTTACTCCCGAATTATTTGAACAATTAAAACAAAAAGGAGTAGAAATAGCAAATGTAACTTTACATGTAGGTATAGGAACGTTTAGACCTGTAAAAGTAGAAAAAGTTGAAGAACATCACATGCATTCAGAACATTTTTATATGAAAGAAGAAGATGCTAAAATTATAAATAAAGCAAAACAAGAAGGAAGAAGAGTAATTGCAGTAGGAACAACATCTTGTAGAGTTTTAGAATCAATAGCAGATGAAAAAACAGGTATAGTAGAACCACAAGAAAGTGATACACAGATTTTTATTTATCCAGGTTATAAATTTAAATGTATAGATGGATTAATTACAAACTTTCATTTACCAGAATCTACACTTTTAATGTTGGTTTCAGCATTAGCTGGAAAAGATTATATAATGAGAGCATACCAAGAAGCAATAAATGAAAAATATAGATTTTTTAGCTTTGGAGATGCAATGATAATACTATAAAAATGAGGAGGACAAATGAAACAAGCTATAACATATGAACTATTACATACATGTAAACAAACTGGAGCTAGAAGGGGAGTAATACATACACCACATGGAGATATACAAACACCAGTATTTATGCCAGTAGGTACTCAAGCTACAGTAAAATCTGTAACGCCAGAAGAATTAAAAAATGAAATTGAAGCTCAAATTATTTTAGCAAATACGTATCATTTATATTTAAGGCCAGGTCAAGATATTGTGAAAGAAGCAGGTGGCTTACACAAATTTATGAATTGGGACAAACCAATTTTAACAGATAGTGGTGGATTTCAAGTATTTAGTTTAGGAGATTTACGCACAATACATGAAGAAGGCGTAGAATTCAAATCACATTTAGATGGAAGTAAACATTTCTTCTCACCAGAAAGTGTAATGAAAACAGAAGAAGACCTAGGAGCTGATATTATAATGGCATTTGATGAATGTTGCCCATATCCATCAACATATGAATATACAAAGCAGTCTATGGAGAGAACTACTAGATGGGCCAAAAGATGTAGAGATGTCCATACTTCAACTGATAAACAAGCACTTTTTGGAATTATTCAAGGAGGATTCTATAAAGATTTACGAAAACAAAGTGCAGAAGATTTAATAGATTTAGATTTTCCAGGATATGCAATAGGAGGTATTAGTGTAGGTGAACCTAAAGAAGAATTTTTAGATATTCTAAATTATACTACTCCATTGATGCCAGAAAACAAACCAAGATATTTAATGGGAGTAGGAACGCCAGATTACCTAATAGAAGCGGCAATTGCAGGAATTGATATGTGTGATTGCGTATTACCAACAAGACTTGCAAGACACGGAAATGCAATGACATGGAGCGGGAAAGTAGTAATTAGAAATGCTAATTATGAAAGAGATTGGTCTCCATTAGATAGCGAGTGTGATTGTTATACATGTAAAAATTATACAAGAGCATATATTAGGCATTTAGTAAAGACAAATGAAATATTGGGGATAAGATTATTATCAATTCATAATTTAAGATTCTTGACTAAATTAATGGAAAGAGTTAGAATAGAAATAGAGAATGATAATTTAAGAAGTTTTAAAGAAGAATTTTATAAGCGTTATGGTTATAAAAATTAAGGAGGATATACAAATGAATCTAATTGGAGAACAATTTGTTCAAAATAATAATGTAGAAGATAAATCTAAAAAATTAAAAAAAATAATATTGATATTAATTGTTATAATAGTTATATGTATTATAGCAGTAATAATTGGAATGACATTTATAAAAAAAGAAAAAAAATTAGTTGTACAATTAGATGGACAAACGAATTCAGATTTAAAAGATATATTACGATTTGAGGAAGATGGTTCCATACATATTCCAATTAGAGATGTAGCAAATTTTTTAGGGTATAATAGCTATAATGGAAAATATACCGATAGATCTGAAGATACAAATTCATGCTATATAGACTCAGATCAAGAGGCTGTAACATTTGAAGCTAATTCAGATAAAATAGAAAAAATCGACGTTAATAATGAAGAAGTAACATATTTTTATTTAGATGAACCCGTTAAAATGATAGATGGTAAATTATATACTACTAAAGATGGCATAGAAAAGGCATTTAATGTTAATTTTAAATATGATGAAGAAGAAAGAACTGTAACTATAGAAAGAATGCAATAT
The DNA here is from genome assembly GCA_947630545.1 of uncultured Clostridia bacterium. Taxonomy (GTDB): domain Bacteria; phylum Bacillota; class Clostridia; order TANB77; family CAG-508; genus CAG-269. The sequence goes on along the minus strand of CANRHX010000002.1, from coordinate 20,285 downwards.
TTGATACAATATGTTAGTGAACATATTGCAGAACATGGATATAGTAGTATTTCGCAAGAATTTAATGATCAAAAGGCAATACTTAAGAATTTGGTAATAATAAGCGATAGTAGAGGACAACATGGAATTCTAGATATAGAAACAGAAAATACAGTATTAGAACCTAAATATTCTAATATAAAATATATGCCAGCAACAGGAGATTTTCTAGTTGAAAGTAATGGAAAACAAGGAATAGTAGGAATAGATGGTAAAGATAAAATAAAAATGCAATATGATAGTATCGAGTTAATTAGTCAAGACTTAAAATTATATGTTGTAAAAAAGGAAAATAGATATGGAGTAATTAATCAAAATGAGAATATAATTATACCAATAGATTGTGATTCAATTGGTATAGATGCAAATGCTTTTGCTAAAAACAACATAAAAAATAAATATGTTTTAATTGATAAAATAGTACCTGTTATGAAAGAAAATTATTGGGCATTATATGACATTGAAGGAAAGCAACTTACAGATTTTCAATATAATAGTTTTGGGTGTACAAGTTCAAGTATTAGAAATACAGAAAATCTATTAATTATTCCAGATTATAATGTTATTGTTGCTCGAAAGGAAGATAAATATTATTTGTTAAATCAATATGGACAGGAATTATTTAATGGAGCATCATTTGATGAAGTATATATGACAATATATCAGGAAGATATAAATTATTATGTAATTAGAAATGACAAAGCAACTGATGCTATAAAATTGTTAGAAAAATTAAAAGAATATACTAATGTAAAATCTGAAAGCAATCAAGAACAAAATAATCAAGAACAAAGCAATCAAGAACAAAATAATCAAGAACAAGATAATCAAGAACAAAATAATCAAGAACAAAACAATCAAGAACAGAATAATCAATAATAAAAAAGCACATTTTATATGTGCTTTTTTATTTTGGGTTATAAAATTTTAGTAATGCTTTTTCAAAAACTTGACCGGTCATTACAATAGAAAAATATCAAGAAAAGGTATATAAAATATATAGGTTAAAGAGAGGAGATATGATATGAAAAGGGCATTCCTATTTCCCGGCCAAGGAGCTCAAATTGTTGGTATGGGTAAAGATATATATGAAAATTATAAAGAGGCACAACAAATATATGATAAAGCATCAGAAATATCAGGAATAGATATAAAAAGATTATGTTTTGAAGCAGAAGAAAATGAATTAAATAAAACAGAAAATACTCAAATAGCTATACTTACAACAAGCTTAGCGATTTTAGAAGTATTAAAGAAAAATGGAATCAATGCAGATATAACAACAGGATTAAGTTTAGGAGAATATGCATCTTTGATATATGGAGGATATATAAGTTTTGAGGATGGAATTAAACTAATACAAAAAAGAGGATATTACATGGGAAATATGATTCCAAAAGAAGAATATGCAATGGCAGCTATTATTGGGCTTGATGCACATAAGATAGAGGATGTATGCAAACAGATGAAAGATAATGGTAAATTTGTAGTACCTGCAAATTATAATTATTCAAACCAAACTGTAATTTCAGGAAATCTTGATGCTATAGATGAAGCAATGCAAAAATTAAAAGATATTGGAGCAAAAAAAGTAATAAAATTAAAAACAAGTGGGCCATTCCATACAGAAAAGTTAAACAAAGCCAAAGAAGCATATTCAAAAGAATTAGAAAAAGTAAATTTTAAAATAGGAAATGTAAAAGTAATAAAAAATTTAGATGGAACTTTTTATAATGAGCAAGATAATTTTAAGGAAATTTTAGCAAAACATATTATAAGTTCTGTAAGATTTGATAAAGCAATAAAGTTAATGGAAGAACAGAATGTTGAAGAATATGTAGAAATTGGACCAGGAAAAACATTAACAGGATTTATAAAAAAAGAAAATAAAGAAGCAAATACTTTTAATATAAACAATTTAGAAAGTTTAAAATCATATTTAGAAGAAAGGAGATAATGTTATATAAACATTAATTATTAAAATGAGTGAGAAAAAAGTTGTAATGGTTACAGGAGCTGCCAGAGGAATAGGCAAGGAAGTTGCATTAAAATTTGCAGCTAATGGTTATGATGTAGCAATAAATTATGTTTCAAATAGCACAGATGTTGAAACTTTAAAAAAAGAATTTAGTGATTTAGGAGTAGATGCTTTAATTGAAAAAGCAGACGTTTCTAATTCAACAGAAGTTCAAGACTTTGTGGAAAAAACAATAGAAAAGTATGGAAAAATTGACGTTCTTGTTAATAATGCTGGAATAACAAAGGATAATTTATTAATGAGGATGAATGAAGAAGATTTTGATAGAGTAATACAAATAAATTTAAAGGGAACATTTTTAGTCACAAAGGCAGTTACTAAATATATGATGAAACAAAGAAAAGGAAGTATAGTAAATATTTCATCTGTTGTTGGAGTTGCTGGAAATAGTGGACAATGTAATTATTCTGCTTCAAAAGCAGGTATTATAGGATTTACAAAAAGTATAGCAAAAGAAATGGCTTCTAGGAATATAAGAGCAAATGCTGTAGCACCTGGTTTTATTGCAACAGATATGACAAGTGTATTATCTGATTCAGTAAAAGAAAATATTAACAATAGTATTCCATTAAAAAGAATGGGAAAAGCCACAGAAGTTGCTAATTTAATTTATTTTCTTGGGTCAGACGAAAGTTCATATATTACAGGTCAAGTTATTAATGTTGACGGTGGTATGGTTATGTAGAAAGGATGAGATAAAATGGAAAAAAGAGTAGTTATAACAGGTATGGGAGCATTAACACCTATTGGAAATAATGTAGAAGAATTTTGGAAAGGCATTAAGGAAGGTAAATGTGGAATTGATGAGATTACATATTTTGATACTTCAAAGTTTAAAGTTAAATTGGCAGGAGAATTAAAACAATATAATCCAGAAGATTATTTTGACAGACGTGATGCTAAAAGAAATGATAGATTTTCACAATATGCAATAGTAGCAGCACGAGAAGCATGGAAAGACAGTAAATTAGATAAAGAAACTGAAAATATGGAAAGAGTAGGAGTAATAATAGGATCAGGAATTGGGGGAATAGCTACATTAGAAAAAGATAATCAAAGTTATTTTGAAAAAGGACCAGATAGGGTTTCTCCAATGTATATTCCAATGACAGTAGTAAATATGGCAGCAGGAAATGTTGCAATTGATTTAGGAGCTAAAGGCGAGTCAATATGTGTAGTTACAGCATGTGGAACAGGTACTCATTCAATTGGAGAGGCTTTTAGAAATATTAAGCATGGTTATTCAGATGTTATTATAGCAGGAGGAACAGAGGCAAGTATTACACCTACAGGAATTGCAGGCTTTATGAATTTAAAAGCATTGTCACAAGCAACAGATAAAACAAGAGCAAGTATCCCATTTGATAAAGAAAGAAGCGGGTTTATTATGGGAGAAGGAGCAGGAGTGCTTATTTTAGAAGAACTAGAACATGCTAAACAAAGAGGTGCAAAAATATATGCAGAAATAGTTGGATATGGGGCTTCATCTGATGCATATCATATTACATCACCAGCTCCTGGTGGAGAAGGTGGAGCTAGAGCTATGAAACTTGCTATGCAAGAAGCGAATGTAAAACCAGAAGAAATTACATATATAAATGCACATGGTACATCAACACATTTAAATGATTCTTGCGAAACATCAGCAATAAAAATGGCTTTAGGCGATGCTAGCAAAAAGGTAATGGTAAGTTCAACAAAAGGAAATACAGCACATTGTTTAGCAGCAGCAGGAGCAGTCGAAGCAATTGCATGTGTTAAAGCTATTGAAGATAGTTTTGTACCACCAACAATAAATTATAAAGTAAAAGATGAAGAATGTGATTTAGATGTAGTTCCAAATGTAGGAAGAAATGTTGAAATTAAATATGCATTATCAAACTCACTTGGTTTTGGTGGACATAATAGTAGTATTTTAATAAAAAAATATGAAGGAGAATAAGTATGGATTACAAGCAAATTAAAAAGTTGATGGATGATATGGGAGAGTCAAAATTAGACTCGTTAGAAATTGAATTCCCAGATGGAGTAAAGATTAGTATGACAAAGAGTAGTGATAAAAAAGTTATATTAAATGATTCATCTAAAACAGTAATAGAGGCAAGTGCTCCAATGTCAGTACCTGTTGTACAAAAGAATACTGAAAATAGTTTGGTTGTTTCACAACAAGAAGAAAATTATAAAATAGTTAAATCACCTATGGTGGGAACATTTTATAATAGTCCATCTCCTGACAAAGAACCATTTGTAAAGGTGGGAGATAAAGTTAAAAAAGGTCAGGTTTTATGCATAATTGAAGCAATGAAACTTATGAATGAAATAGAATCTGAATTTGATGGAGAAATCGTAGAAATATGCGTAAATAATGAAGATGTTGTTGAATATGGAATGCCATTATTTAAGATAAAATAAAAAACAAAATGGGAAGAACAATATACTCAAAAGTATAAGCCTTCCCACAATGTGAGAGTATTTTCCGTAAAAATCATGTATCCCTTTCATATTTTATCTATATAAAAAGGAAAACACTCTCATCTATAGTAAATCAATCTCTTAAATAGAGATTGCGCTTAATTTATTATAGCATAAATTAGTAAATAAGTCAATTTTTAGGAGAAGTATAATGTTAAACAAAGAAGAAATAAAAAATATAATTCCACAAAGAGAACCATTTCTTATGATCGATGAAGTAGAAGAATATGTGCCTGGAGAAAGCTGTGTAGCATATAAAAATGTAAGTAAGGATGAATATTATTTTAAGGGACATTTTCCAGGAAATCCAATAATGCCAGGAGTTTTAATGGTCGAAGCATTAGCTCAAACTGGAGCAGTTGCAATACTATCATTAGAAGAAAATAAAGGAAGAAATGCATTATTTGGCGGAATCGATAAACTTAAATTTAAAAAACAAGTTGTACCTGGAGATAGGTTGAAACTTGAAGTTAAAATAATAAAAAGAAAAGGACCGATTGGAGTAGGAGAAGCAATTGCAACTGTAGATGGAAAAGTTGCTGTAAAAGGTGAACTTACTTTTGCAATTGTATAAAAATAATTTGTGTCAATCAAACCCGGAACCGATGACACAAAATGTGTCAACCAAACCCGGAACCAATGACACAAAATGTGTCAATCAAACCCGGAACCATTGACACAAAAAGGAGAAGTGTAAATGTTAAAAAAAGTTTTAATTGCAAATAGAGGAGAAATTGCTGTTAGAATTATAAGAGCATGCCGTGAAATGGGGGTAAGGACTGTTGCTGTTTATTCAGAAGCAGATAAGAATGCTTTACATACAAAACTTGCAGATGAATCAATTTGTATAGGACCTGCAGCGTCAAATAAGAGTTATTTAAATATGAAAGCTATTTTAGAGGCGGCTTGTTTGACTGGTTCAGATAGTATTCATCCAGGCTTTGGATTTTTATCAGAAAATCCAAGGTTTGCTAAGTTATGTGAAGAAATTGGTATTAAGTTTATAGGACCTAATTATAAATTAATAGAATTATTGGGAAATAAATCTAAAGCAAAAGAAACTATGAAAAATATCGGTGTTCCAGTCGTTCCAGGTTCAGATGGACTTATATATTCTAAAAATCAAGCAATTGAAATAGCAGATAAAATTAAATATCCTGTAATGTTAAAAGCTTCTGCTGGAGGCGGTGGAAGAGGAATTAGAATAGCATATTCTAAAGAAGAACTAGAAAAACAATATGATATTGTAAAGCAAGAGGCATTAGTTTCTTTTAATGATGATAGTATATATATAGAAAAATTTATCGAAAATCCACGTCATGTAGAAATTCAAATTCTAGCAGATGAACATTCAAAATGTGTATATTTAGGAGAAAGGGATTGTTCAATTCAAAGAAGAAATCAAAAGATTTTAGAAGAAACTCCAAGTAGCATTTTAGATAATAAAACAAGAAAGAAAATGGGAGAGATTGCTGTCAAAGCTGCAAAAGAAATTGGATATACAAATGCTGGAACAATTGAATTTTTAGTCGATAAAAATAAGGATTTCTATTTCATGGAAATGAATACAAGAATTCAAGTTGAACATCCTGTAACAGAAATGGTTACTGGTATTGATTTAATAAAAGAACAAATAAAAATTGCAAGTGGAGACAATTTAGATTATAAGCAAGATGATATAAAAATTGATGGACATAGTATGGAAGTCAGAATAAATGCAGAAAATCCGGATAAAAATTTCATGCCAAATTGTGGTACAATTACTGGTTTACATCTTCCAGGAGGAAATGGGATTAGAATAGATACAGCTATTTATAGTGGATATACAGTTCCACCTAATTATGACTCAATGCTAGCTAAGATTATTGTACATGCAAATACAAGAAAAGAATCGATAGCTAAAATGAAAAGTGCTATTGCAGAGTTAGTAATTGAAGGACTACAAACAAACAGTGACTTTATTTTGAAGATTTTAGATAATGAAGATTTTATTAGTAATAATTATGATACTTCTTTTATAGAAAAGGTACTTTTATAGGAAAAGGAGGAACAGATCTTGATTATTGACAAAGTAAAAAAAGTAAATAGTATAGAAGATAAAAAAATCAAAAATGAAAAAGCAGAAGATATGATGATTGGTAAATGGGTAAAATGCGACCAATGTAAAGAGATCATTTATAAAGAGGATTTTCACAATAATTTAAATGTTTGTCCAAATTGTGGAAAACATTTTAGATTATCTTCTAGAAGAAGAATAAAGCAGATTGTAGATGAGGGAACATTTAAAGAAATTGGAACCGATTTGCAAACTACAGATCCACTAAAATTTGATGGGTATATAAAAAAAATAGAAGTCTTGAAAGAAAAAACAAAGATAGAAGAAGCAGTTACATGTGGTACATGTAAAATAGAAGGAGAAGATACAGTTATTGCGGTTATGGACGGTAATTTTCTTATGGGCAGTATGGGAGAAGTTGTAGGAGAAAGAATTACGTTAGCAATTGAAACAGCAATAAAGAAAAAGCTTCCTGTAGTTATATTTTGTGTATCAGGGGGAGCTAGGATGCAAGAGGGTATAGTATCTTTAATGCAGATGGCTAAAACATCAAGTGCTTTAGCTAAACTTAATAAAGCAGGACTTTTATATATATCAGTTTTAACAGATCCAACTACTGGAGGAGTTACAGCATCTTTTGCAAGTTTAGGAGATATAATTTTGGCAGAGCCAAATGCTTTAATAGGTTTTGCAGGTCCAAGAGTTATAGAACAAACTATAAAACAAAAATTGCCAGAAGGATTTCAAAGGTCAGAATTTTTATTAGAACATGGTTTTATTGATAAAATTGTTGAGAGAAAAAATATGAGAAGCACAATTGCAAAATTGATTAAACTACATACAAACCCGAAATCATTGACCTAAAAAGGAGATGAAAATGAATGCCAACTAAAAAAAGAACAGCTTGGGAAAAAGTTGAAATTGCAAGAAGATTAGAAAGACCTAAATCACTTGATTATATAGATAAAATATTTGATAATTTTATAGAGTTACATGGCGATAGAGCATTTGGAGATGATAAGGCTATTGTGGGAGGTATTGCTGAACTAGATGGACTGCCTGTAACCGTAATAGGTGAGCAAAAAGGAAAAAAATCTAAAGAAAATATGGAAAGAAACTTTGGAATGCCAAATCCAGAAGGATATAGAAAGGCATTAAGATTGATGAAACAAGCAGAAAAATTTGGTAGACCTATTATTACTTTTATTGATACTCCAGGCGCTTACCCGGGGTTAGGTGCAGAAGAAAGAGGACAACGGAGAAGCTATTGCAAAAAACTTAATTGAAATGGCAACTCTGGAAGTTCCAATAATATGTATAGTAATTGGTGAAGGATCTAGTGGAGGTGCATTAGCACTAGGAGTAGGAGATAGAGTAATTATGCTAGAAAATGCTATATATTCTATTCTTTCACCTGAAGGATTTGCAAGTATTTTATATAAGGATTCAACAAAATGCAAAGAAGCGGCTGAAAATATGAAGGCTACTGCTACAGATTTAAAAAATTTAGGCATAATAGATAAAGTAATTAAAGAACCTGAAGAGGGAGCAGAGTCAGACTTTGATAAAGTTGTAAATGATTTAAAAAAATATATTTTAAAAGAAATAAAAACTTTACAAGCTTTAACAACTAAGCAATTACTTGATAGTAGATATAAAAAATTTAGAAATATGTAGAAATATAAAAAGTAATATGTTTAATTATAAACATATTATGTGAGGAGGTTTAAAAATGATTTTAAAAGATAAAAAAGTAATTATAATGGGAATAAGAAATAAATGGAGTATTGCATGGGGAGCAGCAAGGTCTGCAGCAGATAACGGAGCACAAGTTATTTTTACACATCATCCTATGGAAAATTTAGAAAAAATACAGAAGTTAATAGAAGAAATACCTGGATCAAAGACATATCCATGTGATGCAGCATCAGATGAAAGTATTAAAGAATGTTTTGAACAAATAAAAAATGATTATGGAAAAGTAGATGGAATTTTACATGCAATTGCTCATGCTAATACAGAAGATTTAAGAAATGATTTTATTTTAACTTCAAGAGAAGGATATGCACATGCTATAGATGTTAGTAGTTATTCATTAGTTGCAACTGCAAGAATTTCAAGAGATATAGGGCTTTTAAATGAAGGAGCAAGTATTGTTACTTATACATATTTTGGATCTGAAAAAGTTGTAGAAGCATATAACGTAATGGGAGTTGCAAAAGCTGCATTAGAAGCAAGCGTTAGATATTTAGCAAAAGATTTAGGAAAAGATGGATATAGAATAAATGCAATTTCAGCAGGACCCATAAAAACTTTATCTGCTAAAGGAATTAAAGATTTTGGAGGAATTTTAAATGTTGTAGAGGAAAAAGCACCACTACATAAAAATGTTACAACAGAAGAAGTTGGAGATACAACAACTTTCTTGTTTAGTAAAATGTCATCTGCTATTACTGGAGAAGTTATACATTGTGATAATGGATTTTCAATTATTGGAGTATAAAAAAACGGTTGCAGTTATCGAAATGATACCTGCAACTTTTTTGTAAATATTTATTAATGATTTATTAATACTTCTAGAATTTGTACGGCATTTGTTGCAGCTCCTTTGCGTAGATTATCAGCAACAACCCATAAATTTAAGCCGTTTCTAACACTAAAATCACGTCTGACTCTTCCAACAAAAACTTCATTATAGCCATCAACTTTTCTAGCTAGTGGATAGATATTATTGTCAATATCATCAGTCAAAATTATACCGTCTGTATTTTGAAGTAGCATTTTTGCTTCATATACATCTACTTCAGTTTCAAATTCGATGTTAATTGATTCACTATGACAATTCATTACTGGAACTCTAGCAGCGGTTGCAGTAATTAGCAAATCAGGCTTATCTAATATTTTTCTAGTTTCATCAATCATTTTATGTTCTTCTTTGGTGTAACCATCATCTAAAAATACATCTATTTGAGGTACACAGTTATTATAAAATTTGCCATTTTCACCACTTTCTAAATCTTCAAGACCTTTTTTTCCTGCTCCAGATACAGCTTGATAAGTAGAATAAACAATTCTTTTTATTTTGTATTTATCATCTAAAACTTTTAATGGAAGAACTGCTTGAATTGTAGAACAGTTAGGATTAGCAATAATTCCTTTATTTTCAAATATTTTTTCTTTGTTTACTTCTGGAACGATAAGGGGAACATCACTTTTCATTCTAAAAGCACTACTGTTATCAATAACTACACAACCTTTTGATGCCGCAATAGGTGCATATTTTAGTGCAGTTGAGCCACCTGCAGAAAATATTGCAAAATCAAAACCACTATCAAAAGAATTTTCTTCGAGTTTGCAAACTATGTAGTTAGTTCCTAAGAATTCAATTTTTTTGCCTGCAGATTTTTCAGATGCAAATAATGTATATTCTACATTTTGAAAATTCTTTTCTTCTAATACTTTAAGAATAGTTCTGCCTACTAATCCTGTTGCACCTACTATTGCTACTTTATATTTTTTATTCATAAACATCATCCTTTCAAATTTAGTATATGATTTTTTTGTGTCAATGGTTCCGGGTTTGACTGACACATTTTGTGCCATTGGTTCCGGGTTTGACTGACACATTTTGTGTCATCGGTTCCGGGTTTGGTTGACACAAAGTCGTTGTTTTTCTTAATTGTTTGTAAATAATTAGATAATTTAACTTTTTACTTGTAAAATTTAGTAAGTTGGTGTAAAATACATAAAGTAAAGAAAATGAGCTATCTTATTTCGTGATAGAAAGAGGAGGAAATAAATAAATGAGATTTGTAACAGATGAGGAATCGAAAAAACAATATAAAAAATTTTTAGAAGGGCACGAAAGATGCAATTTTCAACAATCACCAGAATGGGCAGAAGTAAAAGACAATTGGAAAAACGAAATAATACTTGCAGAAGATGAAGGTGGAAGAATAATTGGATCAATGAGTGTATTGATAAGGAAAATACCAATTTTTGGAAACATTATGTATTCATCAAGAGGACCAGTATGTGATATACATGATTTAAGTGTTATGAAACAACTAACAGAAGGTGCAAAAGAACTTGCAAAAAAGTATAAAGCAATAGTTTTAAGAATTGAGCCAGATATAGAAAGTAATGATCAAGTATATAGAGATTTAGTAACGAATTTAGGATATAAAATAAAAGATAATGCAAAAGATTTTAAAGATGAAATTCAACCAAGATATGTATTTAGACTAGATATAAAAGATAAAACTGAAGAAGAAGTTATGGCAGGCTTTCATCAAAAATGGAGATACAATATAAGATTAGCAGGAAGAAAAGGCGTAGAAGTTAAAGAAGGTACAAGGGAAGATTTGAAAGATTTTCATAAAATAATGGTAGAGACAGGTGCAAGAGATGGGTTTATAATAAGACCATTAGAATATTTTGAAAAAATGTACGATAAATTAGCACCAGAACATATGAAATTACTTATGGCATATTATGAAGGGCAGCCAATTTCAGGAGTTATACCAATTTTTTATGGAAATAAAACTTGGTATTTATATGGAGCAAGTAGTAATCAACATAGAAATTTAATGCCAAACTATTTATTACAATGGGAAATGATAAAAATGGCTATAGCAAGACATGATGATATATACGATTTTAGAGGAGTATCAGGAGTTGTAGATGAAAATCATCCACAATATGGTCTATATAGATTTAAAAAGGGTTTTGGAGCAACTTTTACCGAGTTTATAGGAGAAGTTTATATGCCATACAAGCCAATAACATACAAATTATATAGATTTTCTGAAAAGTTATTTAGAACATTAAGACAACTTAAAATAAAAGGAAAATAATAAAAGAAAGGTAATAGATTTTGAAATCACTAGTTATTAATAAAAAGGATTTAACACATAATATAAAAGTAATAAAAGAATATTCTGAAAAGAATTTACCAGATGATAAAGGTAATAAATTAAAAATAATTGCTGTTGTAAAGTCAAATGGATATGGGCTTGGAATAGTGGAATATACGAAATTTTTAATAGATAACGGAATTGATTTTTTTGCAGTATCAACAATAGAAGAAGCTTTAACATTGCGACAAGCTGGAATAAATAAAGATATACTTATGCTATCATCTACAGCTATAAAAGATGAAGTTAAACTTTTAATAGAAAATAACATTATTATTACAATTGGGTCAAAAGAATCAGCTGAAGTTGCAAATGAAATAGGAAAAGAATTAAATAAAACTGTAAGAGCTCATTTAAAAATAGATACTGGATTTGGAAGATATGGATTTATATATAGTGACAGAGAGAAAATGATAGAAGTTTTAAAATCAATAAAAAACATAAAGATAGAAGGAACATTTACACATTTTTCTATATCATTTTATAAAAAAGATGATTACACAAAATTACAATTTGAAAGATTTATGAGTTGTATTGAAGTATTAAAAATGAATGGAATAAAAGCAGGAATGCTCCATGTATGCAATTCTTCTGCCTTTGTTAAATTTCCATATATGCATTTAAATGCAGTAAGAATAGGTTCAGCATTTTTAGGAAGATTGGCGTTTCCCAATACATTAGGTCTAAAAAAGATAGGGTATTTAAAAACAAACATTTCAGAAATAAAAGTCTTACCCAAAGGATTTAATGTTGGCTATTCTAACACATATGAAACAAAAAAAGAAACTAAAGTTGCAATAGTGCCAGTTGGCTATATGACAGGAATAAATATTGAAACAGGAAGAGATATGTTTAGACTAGTGGACAAGCTTAGATACATTGTAAGAGATGTAAAAGATGCATTTAAAGATAATTATATTTATGTAAATATAAACAATCAAAAATGTAGAGTTTTAGGTAGAGTTGGAACATATCATTTAACTATCGATATTACTGGAAAAAAAGCAAATATAAATGATGAAGTGATTTTTAATATTAATCCTAAATATTTAGATAGCAGTATAAGAAGGGAGTTTAAGTAATGAGTGAAAATGATGAAGATTTAAAACCATTAAAAAAAGGATTTTTTAAAAAAGTTTGGTATTCAATTTTTAAATTAGAAAAATATGGTGAAATGTCAGCAGAAGGAGTATTTAGAGCAATAAAATATTTAATAAAACTTTCTTTAATTGTTGCAATTATAATAAGTTTAGGAACTTTATATCAAATGAATGATATGGTAAAAAAGGGAGAGAATTTTCTAAACAAAAAGATAGGAGATTTTACTTATAAAGATGGTATTTTGGAAGTATCAAAGGAGCAACCAATAAGAGTTCCAAGTTCAACCTTTGGAGAAATTATAGTTGATACAAAAGTTGAAAAAGAAGAAGAAATTAACAAATATTTAAATTCAATGGAAGGAAATTCGGGAATAATAATATTAAAAGATAAAGCATTGATAAAAGGAATTTCAACAAGCGGTACAATTACGTATAATTATAAAGAATTATTAGATGAGATGAGTATAAAAGAAACTAATAAAAAACAGGTAGAAGATTACTTACATGGGGATAGTATGTGGAAAATATATGCATTTACATTTTTTATACTGTTAGTATATTCTTTAATAAATGCATTTCTACCAATTTTATTTAATGCATTTGTATTAAGCTTGTTTGGTTATTTAGCAACATGGTTTGCAAAAATAAGAATGAGATATGCGGCAATCTTCAATTTAGCAGCATATTCTCTAACATTATCTATTTTATTACATTGCATATATATAGGAATAAACATATTTACGGATTTCAATATAAGATATTTCCAAATCATGTATATTGGTGTAGCTGCAATTTATTTGATAGCTGCAATATTCTTAATAAAATCTGAATTTATAAAAAAACAAATAGAAATAGCTAAAATTGCAAAAATGAAAAAGGAAGATAACCAAGAAGAAAATCAAGAAGAAAATAATGATGAAAATAAAGAGAAAGAGCCTAAAGAAGATAACAAAAAAGATGCTCCAGATAGCCAAAAAGATAAAAAGGAAAATAATAAAGGAGATGAGCCAGAAGGTTCACAAGCATAAGGTCATTTTAAAATATAAAAAGGAAGGAACATAATAAATCTATGGATAAAGATAAGGATAAAAACAAAAATGAAAAAAAGTCTGACAAAAAAGTGTGGCTTATAATTGCGATAATAGCAATTATTTTAATTACTGCAGGAATTATAACATTTTTACTTCTTAATAAAAATGACGAAAAAGACGAAAATACACTTGCATATACAGATTTAATAAAAGAAATTTCTTATGGAAATATAGAAAAAGTTGAAATGACAGTAGGAAGTACAACAGTAAAAGTTAAAATCAAAAATGAAGAAGAAGAAAAAACAGCAATAGTTCCAGATACTGAAAGTTTTGTTACATTAATTCAAGAAAAAGTAGCAGATGGAAATGAAATAGAATTAATTCAAAATCCAAGAAGTTTCCTTGCACAATTTGCATCAGTAATTGTATCATTATTGCCAACAATTATAATGGTTGCATTATTTGTAATGATATTCAAAATGCAAGGTTTAGGAGAAAAAGGAAAAGTATATGATGAAACAGAAAGAAAGACTCAAATAAAATTTGATGATGTAGCAGGTTTAGATGAAGAAAAACAAGAAATGATTGAAATAGTAGACTTTTTAAAAAGACCAGAAAAATTTGCTAAAATGGGAGCAAGAGTTCCCAAAGGAGTTCTTTTATATGGAAAACCTGGTACAGGAAAAACCTTAATTGCAAAAGCAATAGCAGGAGAAGCAAATGTTCCATTTATTTCTATGAGTGGATCAGAATTTATAGAAATGTTTGCAGGACTAGGAGCATCAAGAGTTAGAAAACTATTCGAAAAAGCTAGAAAATTAGCACCATGTATAGTATTTATTGATGAAATAGATGCAATTGGTTCAAGAAGAACTACAAATAGTGGAGCAGAGTCAGAAAATAATCAAACTTTAAATCAATTACTAGTAGAAATGGATGGTTTTGGGTCAGAAGAAACAATTATAGTTTTAGCTGCAACCAATAGACCAGAAATGTTAGATAAAGCACTTTTACGACCTGGAAGATTTGATAGACAAATTACAATTCCAACTCCAGACTTAAAAGGTAGATTAGAAATTTTAAAAATTCATTCAAAAGAAAAGAAATTATCAGATGAAATAAATTTAGAAAGTATAGCAGAAGATACTGCAGGATTTACTGGTGCAGAGCTTGCTAATATCTTAAATGAAGCTGCAATAATTGCTACAATAAATAAACATGACGAAATTGAAAATAGCGATATAGAAGAAGCAGTTAAAAAAGTTACTGTAGGACTTGAAAAAAGGACAAGGAAATATTCAGATAAAGATAAAAGATTAACTGCATATCATGAAGCAGGACATGCTGTAGTAAGTAGATATTTACCAACTCAAACTGATGTAAAAGAAATATCAATAATACCAAGAGGAGTAGCTGGTGGATATACAATGTATAAATCAGATGATGATAAGTATTATATTTCTAAAACAGAAATGAAAGAAAAATTAATAGCTTTACTTGGAGGAAGAGCAGCAGAAAAATTAGTCTTAGATGATATTTCAACTGGTGCAAGTAATGATATTGAAGTTGCAACTGGAATTGCAAGAGATATGGTTACAAAATATGGTATGAGCGACGTTTTAGGACCAATTGATTTTCAAGGAAAAGAACCTTATGAAATTCAAATGTTTGGAGAAGATATTGGAGATAAAATAGGTGCAGAAGTTAAAGTGTTAATTGATGAAGCATATAAAAGTGCCATTGATTTATTAATAGCTCATAGAGATAAATTAGATTTAATAGCCGAGACTTTAATTAAGCAAGAAAAAATTAATGAAGTTCAATTTAATGAAATGTTTGGAAAATAAAATTAAGACGATGATTTTGAAAAATAAGTAAATCATCGTCTTTTATGCATATTAAATATTACAAAAATATTACAAATAAATTAAATTATTATAAAATAGATAAATGAACTTGAAAGAAACGTTAATATTTAGTAAAATAAAATAGAATTATTAGGAGGGAAAAAATGAAAAAATTAAAAAATTTATTAATAATTTTTGTATTATGTACAATAATATTCGTGCAAACTCAAGTATTTGCAAGTATAGATAATATTAATTTAAGCAAACGTGAATATTCAGAAGAATATAAAAACTATTTAAAACTATCAGAAGATGAACGTGCTAAAGTTATAATGCCACTTATGTATGATTTCAAAACAACTGATACAACAATAAAAAATCCAATAAAATATGCTAATTTAAAAGCAACAGTTACAGAGAGAAAATTTAATTTAAAAGATATAATTCCTAATAATGTAACTATAAAAGATCAACAGTCAACAAATAGTTGTTGGGCATTTGCAACTATTGCTGCTTTAGAAACAAACCTTGCAATGACAGTAGACGACACAAAAGTTTATGATTTTTCTGAAAGACACATGGAGTATGGTGCAACAAGGGAGTTTTTAAATGGTGAAATAAATCAATATGGTAGAAATAAAACTGCAAACCAAGGCGGAAATACTGTTGTTTATGGTGTACCATATTTGACAAATGGAATGGGAGCAATAGACGAAGATGATATGCCATTTGAAAATAATGAAGATACTATAGATATAAGTAAAATACAAAACAAAGAAGTAAAAACTCAAGTATATGATACTACAATTTTAGCATCAGATAATACAGAAGAAATAAAAAATCAAATAAAGAATTATGTTAAAAATTATGGAGCAATTACAGTAGGTGTATCTGGAAATTCAATTGCAACAGAGTATTATAAAAATTCTACTGGAGCATTGTATTGTGATGATAAAGCAAAATGTCCTATGGATCATGCGGTAGTTATTGTAGGATGGGATGATGATTATTCTAAAACTAAATTTAATTCATCACATCAACCAGAAAATAATGGAGCATGGATTGTAAAAAATTCATGGGGAGAAAAATTGGACGTTTTAAAAACTTTTGCTAACATAGAAACCATCCAAGAAGCAAAACAAAAATTATTTAATAATAATAGAGAAGTTTTTACAGAGCAAGGTATAGAAACTGCTGACCAAATTACTGATCAATATTTACTAGATTATATGAAAAATGCTATTGAAAAACAATTTCCTACAATTTTTGACGATTCTGAATATTCAATTGACGATCAAAAAATATATATGAAACTAGGAGATAATGGTTTCATGTACATTTCATATGAAGATGTAAACATATATAATATGGTATGTGGAATACAAAAATCTGCTAATGGTATAGATTACGAAAATATTTATCAATATGATGAAATAGGATTCACATCAGATGCTGCAATTTCTACTAAAAAAGTATATTTAGGTAATATTTTTAGTAAAAAAACAACAGGTACGGAATATTTGACACAAGTTTCTCTTACTGCACTTCAAACAAATAAATGTAAGGTATATGTTAATCCAAATGGAAAAAGTATTAAATCAAGTGATTTAGTGCCAGTAACATTAAAAGCAGGTGATTCAGAGACATTTGGTATGGGGTATCATACACTTGAATTTAAAGAACCTATTGAAATAAAATCAAATGATTTTGCAGTTGTACTAGAAATAGAAGCACCAGATGATGAATATGTTGATATTGCATTAGAAGCAGCTAATGTAGAGGGATTAGAAGCAACAAATAATGTTAAATTAGAAAACGAAAAATGCTTTGTGACATTAGATGATGGTTTTACAACAAATAATTGGATTGATTTAGCTAAATTAAAAGAAAATAATTCTAAATTAGATAATGGCGATTCTACAATAAAAGCTTTCACAGTTTCAAAATTATCAGAAGACCCAGGAACAGATCCAGGAACAGATCCGGGAACAGACCCAGGAACAGACCCAGGAACAAACCCAGGAACAGATCCAGGAACAGACCCAGGAACAGATCCAGGAACAGATCCAGGAACAGATCCGGGAACAGACCCAGGAACAGATCCAGGAACAGATCCGGGAACAGACCCAGGAACAGATCCAGGAACAGATCCGGGAACAAATCCGGGAACAGATCCGGGAACAGATCCAGGAACAGATCCAGGAACAGATACAGAAAAAGACCCAGAGACAGATCCAGAAACAAATCCAGAGGAGAAACCGGTAAATTTTGATTGTAGTGGAGCAAAAATAAAAATTAAAAATTTAAAAGCCTATTTTACTAACAAAGAAGGCTATATAATAATGGATGTAGAAATAAATGGATTAGTAAGGAATTTAAATAACGATAAAAATGAATATTATTATTATTTATCACCAAATGTTGGAGAAAAAGATATAAAAAATTGGGTAAAAATAACAACTGAACAAAATGATAGTCAAAAATTGACCTTTACAATAAATACAAACGATATAAGTAATTATGAAGAAATTTCTAAATCTGATACATTATATTTATACATAAAAGAAGTATCTACAAAGGGAACAAATACATCAGAAAAAATTTCATCACCATTATCTTTAGACTCTGATGTAGAAATAGACATATTTTCTGACGGTGAAAAAACTGAAGAAATAAAATATGAAGGAAGTGAAAACTATTTAGGAAAAAACAGCGAAAGTGGTTCAGGAAAAACTGATGTAACTGGATCTGATGGAACAACAGCAACAAAAATATTACCAGATACAGGAAAAAATATCGCAATATTTGGAATAATAGCTTTAGTTATTGTATTAGGAATAGCAGGAGCATCTAAATATTATAAATATAAAGATATAAAATAGAAATAAAAGAAAGGTGCGAATATATGAAAATTACTAAAATAGTAGAATTAGAAGAAAAGGCAAATAAGGTAAGACAAGGAATTTTAGAAGCGGTATATAATGCAAAATCTGGACATCCAGGAGGATCTTTATCTTGTGCAGATATATTAACTGTATTATATTTTAATCAAATGAACATTGACGAAAAAAATCCTAAATGGGAAGATAGAGATAGATTAGTGCTATCAAAAGGACATTGTTCACCAGCATTATATAGTTGTTTAGCGAATAAAGGATTTTTTGAAATCGAAAAATTAAAAACATTTCGAAATATAAATAGCAATTTACAAGGACATCCAGACTTAAATAAAGTTCCTGGGGTTGATATGACATCTGGTTCGCTAGGACAAGGATTATCAGCAGCAAATGGAATGGCAATAGTAGGAAAAATGGATAAAAAAGATTATAGAGTATATTGTATTTTAGGAGATGGAGAAATAGAAGAAGGGCAAGTATGGGAAGCAGCTATGACTGCAAGTAAATACAAATTAGATAATCTTTGTGTTGTTGTAGATAATAATAATTTACAAATTGATGGTACTATAGAAGAAGTAATGAGTTCATACCCAATAGATGAAAAATTTAAAAGTTTTGGATTCCAAGTAATAAATATAGATGGTCATAATATTAAAGAAATAATAGATGCTTTTGATGTAGCAAAAGAAGTAAAAGGAAAACCAACTTGCATAATTGCCAAAACCATAAAAGGAAAAGGAATTTCATATATGGAAAATCAAGTAGGTTGGCATGGAAAAGCACCAAATGAAGAACAGTATAATATAGCAGTTGAAGAATTAGGAGGTGCAAAATAAGATGGACGAAGTTATAACAAATTTAAAATTGAAAGAAGAAAAAAAAGCAACAAGACAAAGCTATGGTGAAACTTTAGTTGAAATTGGTAAGAAAAATAATAATATATTAGTTTTAGATGCCGATTTAGCAGGAGCAACAAAGACTAATATTTTTGCTAAAGAATTTCCAGAAAGATTTTTTGACATGGGAATTGCAGAGCAGGATATGATAGGTACAGCAGCAGGTTTTGCAACTTGCGGAAAAATACCTTTTGCAAGTACATTTGCTGTTTTTGCCGCAGGACGCGCTTATGATCAAATTAGAAATAGTGTATGTTATCCAAATTTAAATGTAAAAATTTGTGCAACACATTGTGGAGTTACAGTAGGAGAAGATGGAGCAACACATCAAATGTTGGAGGATTTATCATTAATGAGAACGCTTCCTAATATGACAGTAATTTCTACATCAGATGATACTCAAACAAAATGGATGGTAGAAGAAATTTCAAAAATAAAAGGACCAGTCTACTTAAGACTAGCAAGACTAGCAACTCCAATTATCTATGATAAAAATCAAAAGTTTGAAATAGGAAAAGCTATTCAAATAGGAGAAGGAACAGATGCTACTGTTTTTGCAACAGGTGTAACAGTATCAGAGGCCATTAAAGCTAAAGAAGAACTAAAAGTGGAAGGTATAAATATCAGAGTAGTTGATATGCACACTATAAAACCAATTGATAAAGATATGATTATAAAATGTGCAAAAGAAACTAAAAAGTTGATTTCAATTGAGGATCATAACATAATAGGTGGATTAGGGTCTGCAATAGCAGAAGTTTTGACAGAAAGTTATCCTACAAAACTTACAAGATTAGGAGTAAAAGATACTTTCGGAAAATCTGGAAAAGCAGAAGATTTAATGAAATATTTTGGAGTTGATAAAGAAGCAATAATAAAAGAAGTGAAGCAATGATGTTTCGCTTCTTTTATATGCAATAAAAATATTGACAAAATGATTACAAAATGTTTTAATAATGTTAGAAATTTGATTTTATAAAATTTTATTCAAAT
>CANRHX010000001.1 GCA_947630545.1 uncultured Clostridia bacterium | reverse complement strand
AATATATAATTTAGCGGAAATATTTTTCCGTTAATGTTTAGAAATTTTTGGGACATTTTCAAAAGTTATTGACATAAAAAAAATTGTCCTGCAATCAGTATTCGTACTGATCGCAAGACATTTGACTAATTTTTATGTTTTTTTATGTACACATTAAATGAATATAACTTATATTCAGATATTTATTTTAATTCTTCTATTTCTTCTTTACTTAATCCTGTAATTTCTATTACTAGATCTATTGGAATTTTGTTTTCCAATAATTTTTTTACTATTTGCTTCTTTTCAGCTTTTAATTCTTCTCTACCTTGTTTTATTTCTTCTCTTCCTTGTTTTAATTCTTCTCTTCCTTGTTTTAATTCTTCTCTACCTTGTTTTAGTTCTTCTCTACCTTGTTTTAGTTCTTCTCTTCCTTTTTCTATCTCTCTAATTTCTCGTTTTCTTTCATTTTCTTCATATATTCCTTTTTCTCTCCACCATGCTAATTGTTGCATTTGTTCATCATTACTTATTTTTTCTAACTTCTCTCTGGCTTCTTTTATAATTTCATCATTTTCCATTTTATTCACCCTTTCAGATTCTGGATTTTCTAAAAATATTAACCAGTTTAATAATTCTTTACTAATACTGTCAATATTAGTTTTTATTTTTTCTAGCTCTATTATATGCAGTTCTAGCTTATCTGTCAATATTTTTGTCCTATTTTTTGTTTCTATTATTTTCCACTCTGTATGACATTCTAGTTCCTCTAATCCTTTTATTTTTTTATCTGATATTAGTATTACCATACTTTTTTCTAATTTTTCATAATCTTCTGCTTTTTTGATACTTCTGGCATATAGTTTGCTCCAATAATACAACATTCTATTTTTTATATTTTCGTTGTTGGCTATTTGCATTTCAATATCTATATTTTGGTTATCATTTATTTTTGCTATTACATCTAATATGCCTAATTTATCCTCAATATTTTCTCTTCTTAGTATTGGATTTTGATTTAATTCTATTTTTTCTATTTCTATATCCAATATCCTTTCTAGAAATGATTTGGTTATCCTTTCACTCCCTTGTTCTCCAAATAATGCTTGAAATACTACATCTAGTTTTGGATTCAATAATTTTGTTTTTTTCTCCATAAATTTCTCCTTCTGTTTTTATATTTTAAATTGCATAATGATTTATGTTTGTCCACCTCCACTCTTTTTATGTTTTTTTGATTTTTATTGATATAAAAATTAGATTTAATAAAATTTGATTCAACTTTTGATTAAATTAATTTCTCATTATATAAAAATTTGAATAAATTATTTTAGAATTAATTAAGATTAAAATTTAAATTCTTATAAATAATTGCACATTATGCAATCTAATGGTTATATTAAATCACATAATGTGCTAAATTTCAAGACTTTTTATAAATTTTTTACTAAGCGTTCGGCAATTTTGTTCCATTTTGAGGTACTAATTATTTAGCCCTTAATTTTAGCTAAATTTTTCAAATTTTTGTTTGTTTTGTGTGAAAATTTTTTTTGTCCTTATAGCAGTAATAATTACTGCTAGCAGGACTTTTTACTGTTTTGGAAACTCTTTTTTACATTTTTTGAAATTTGCCCATGACGTAATAATGTTCGTTATTTTCTCTTTTTTAGATCATATCAATAGTTATAGGAAGCTTCCCATAACTGTCGACATAATCCCTTCTAATCTATATTTTACTAACAAATACTAGCATCTGTTTCGGTTTTATCACAAAATGTGTGAAAGGACATAATTTGTTTCTATTCTTCACTTATATAATATTTTATTATATAACCACAGTGGTATAGAAGCTACGGGGAACACGGCGTGCGAAGGGTTGTTAGTGTTACCGTTAGAGTTGAACAAGTTGTTAGCATTCAAGTACCCAGAATTCACATTGCGAACATCGAAGTTGCAATTGTTACTGTTCAGATTCACGCAGCGCGAAGCCACCCATCAATTATGCCCTATTTTTCTCCTGCCCGCCAACGAGGGTCGGGCTGAGCCTTTTTTTACTCTACTATTTCTAGTTTTTCACTAATCTATTTTTACATCATATGTATTTGGTTCTTCGCCTTCCACTAAGAGCTTAGAGCTTAGAGAAACTACGGGAAACAACGCGTGCGAAGAGTCGCGAGTGTCACCGTAAGAGAAGAACAAGTCGTTAGTACGCAAGTACCCGGAATCCACATAGCGAACATAGAAGCCGCAATGGCTGCTGCTGTAAAGACTCACGCAACGCGAAGCCACCCAGTAATTTTTTGTAGAACTTCCGTTTGGCAAAAGTATTCCTGCCTTATCTCCTAACAATTCTCTCGTCTTGCTAAAACTACTTGTAGAGTAATATGTTTGGTATGGCTGAATACTTGTTACTGCTTCTTTATATCCATATGTTGCTTCGTCTGCAGTTGCTCTTATTTCATCTTTTTGATCACTTGGATTTAATGCTCCTGAATCTTGATTTTCGTTTTCATCTATTACGCTCTGGTATTCCTTTGCATATATACTTGGATATTTTTTATTTGTTGTATATGCATCTTGGTATTGATTTCCATATTTCGCAAGACTGTTTTCATACGCTTCCTTATATGATGTCCATGTGCTTCCTCCTGCTTTTACAAAATCTTCTTCTTGTATACTTCTTGCTTCTATTCCTTTACCTTCGTTACCATATAAACTTTTACATGCATTATTTAATAAATATACCGCATTATTATATCCTTGTGCTCCTTGTAATTTTAAACTTCCTACTGGTGCAGTTGGTACCATCTCTACCATTTTTAAATCGGGATCATAACTTAATATTTTCCATTGTGTTATTCTATAACTTCCACCATCTGCACTGCTTAACTCAATTGTCCCTGAACTGACACTGTCCTTAGCGGATTCAGCTAGAGATTTATCCCAAGTATAACTTCCGTTTGGGGCATAATTTACTGTATCTCCTACTTCTGGTATTACTTCTGTTTCAGGGGTACTACCTCCTGTTGACGCTACGTAATCACTCCATGTTATTCCTCCGTTTTCATCTATTGTTCCTGTTACTGTGTATGATTTTGTTTTTAATGTTATTGTATTATCTGATACTCCTGAATCTGGTAATAATTGTTTATTTCTAGTTGTTGCATTTTCCACTGCAGTACTTGCTGCTCCACTTACTACTTCTTGGATGCTCTTTTCTTTTGTTCCATCTCCTTCTACATAGGTATTATTATAATAATTTAATAATGCCTCTTGCACCTCCATTGCTATTTCATCTTTTGCTCCTGCTATGGCGTCTTTTTGTGCTGCCTCCGTTGCTTTTTGTGGTGCACTGTTGTCTCCTGATAGCATCGCTATTGTTACTCCTGCAAGGATTATCAAAACTATTATTGTGATAACAAGTGCTATTAATGTTATTCCTTTTTGTCCTTTGTTGTTCCTTTGGAACATTTTTTGTTTTGCAAATTTCATACTCTTTTTCACTTTGCTTTTTCCTCCCTTTTCTTTTGATTTTTGTTTAAATTGTTTGTGCAATATCGTATAATTTAATTGATATTGCTATACTTTTGGTTGATTTTTACTTCATCGTAAAATAAATCACTTTATGACTTTTAACCTATATGCTATACTTAAGGAAGTTAGTGCGTTTACAACCTTTCTAAATATTTCTTTTTTGATTTCAAAGATGAATGAACATAGGTTTGAAGGGTTGTTTTTATATCATTATGCCCTAACACTTCACTTAACGATTTCGTATCCATTCCTATATTTATACAGTCAGATGCAAAACTGTGTCTTAAACTATGAAAATGTAAATCTTTTATTTTACATTCTTTCATACATTTTTCAAACATTTTTTGATATGTTCTTGGTTCTAAATAAGTATCACTCGATCCAGTTAAAAAGAAACTATTTTTTGCATATTGTTTCTTTAGTGGTTTTAATATATTATATATTTTTGTAGAAATAGGAATTGTTCTAACTGATTTCTCTGATTTTGGTATGTCTATTTTTATCATACTATTTTTTTCTATTTTGTTATAAATTCTTTGCATTGTATATTTTATTTGTAATACTCTTTTTTCTAAATCTATGCAATCCCATTTTAATGCACAAATTTCGCCTATTCTAAGTCCTGTATTTAAGCAAATAATAATACCTATATGTCTTAATGTATTATGCTTTAAGCAATATTTTTCAAGTTTCTTTTTTTCATTTGGGCTAAGTACCCTTAATTCTTTTTTATGAACTTTTGGCATAGCAACAAAGTCAAAGTTAAAATTATATCCATATTTTTTCTTTCCATAAGCTAAAATTGATTTTAATAAGCTAATTACATTTCTAATTGAAGTAGGTTTTAAAACTTTCATTAATTCAGTTACAAATATATTAAAATCATACTCTTGTAATTTTTCCATTTCTATATTTTTAAAATGAGGTACAATATATTGATTTATCATATAAATATATCTATAATAAGTAGATTCCTTTAGTGTGATTTTCTTAAACTTGAGCCATTCTTCTATTATTTCATTTAATGTTTTTTCTTTTTCCATTTTTAAATTCCTTCTTTCATATTTTGATATTTAAAGAAAAAATATTATTATGATTTATTTAATAAAATTTTTTCTTTTATATTGACTTTTTTTTTATAAACAATTAAAATTTAATTAGTTGTTAAAAGTCATAAAGTGATTTACTTTATGATTTTATTTTATGCAGAAGCTCTGCAATTTATGCATATCAAAAAAACATAGTTAAAATTTTTATAAAATTTTAGCTATGTTTTTTATTATTTTTATTAAAATTTATTTAATTTATTATAAACTTCATCTAATATATCGTATCTGAATTTAATTATTTTCTTATAAAATTCCTTTCTCTCCTCAATCATACAATTTATTTTATCAATAAAGTTATAAATTTTATCAATATTAATTTTAGGATAAATTCTTAATATAGCATTATTACATTCTTTGTTATTTAAACTTTTAATATAAGTCATATAATTGATTTTTTTACCATTTTCCTTAATACATGAATAACAATTTATTGCTATATTTTTTAGTTCTGTTTCGTT
This sequence comes from uncultured Clostridia bacterium, assembly GCA_947630545.1. Lineage (GTDB taxonomy): Bacteria > Bacillota > Clostridia > TANB77 > CAG-508 > CAG-269. Next base: position 123,239 of record CANRHX010000001.1, on the reverse strand, counting down.
TAGCTTTTTTATTTGTTCATCATCTAATAATGGATTTAAACATGAACCACAATCATATATAGGAGAAAATGTTGCTTCACTAGTTTTTGCATTTACCAAAATACCCCAATTGCCATTATGTCTGTCTGTATTACCTACTAAACTGTCAATAATAAACATTTCCCAAAACTTTTCTTTTATATTATCATTTATAATAATATTAATTTGAGAAATATGTTGCATTTCATCTATAATTTCCATAATGTCAGATAATTCTGTTTCTATTTTTTTATCTGGATTTGCACTTAATGCCATATTTTCAAATTCATATAAAATATGATTTGCATCAGTAAAATCTTCACAACCACATACTATTTTTTCTTTTCCATTATATATGTAAGTTCCTAAAATTGTATTTTGTGTTTCAAAACCTACTATTTGAAATATATTGCTACCCACGTATTCTGAAAATGCATTATTTATATAAGTTATATTTTTGTTTTTTTCTATTACAGGGTTGGGAAATTTAACTAAATATCTCTTATTATTATAAATTAATGTTTTCTTTTTTTCTGAGCCTTTATAACTATTTAATTCTTCTTTTGCCCTAGAAAAATCTATCATTTTACACCTCATATATTAATATCTCTGCAATTGGGCTATTTAATTATTCTTCTACTTTTTCAAACATATCTTTTCCTACACCACACAATGGACATACCCAATCATCTGGTAGGTCTTCGAATTTTACTTCTTCAACTTCATCATCATATATGTAACCACATACTTTGCATTCATACTTCATATCTTTCACCCCCTAATAAATATAACCTCATATCGTAAATTACTATTAGCTATTTTTTGTATTATATATTATAATTTTTAAGTTGTAAATGTTTTTTGATTTCTAATTTTTCAACATATTGTTTACGAGTATTTTCATTTCTTCAACATTTTTATCTGTCATACGAGTTTTTATTGTAATTGTAGGTTCAACAATTTCTATATTTTTCATATCTTTTAGAATTTCTTTTACATGTTTAGCAGCCATTGGTGCCCAAGATCCATTTTCAATAATTGCAACTTTTCTATTTTGATAATTTTTATGTTTTAAACTTCTTAAAAATTTTTCAGTATCTGGGAATAGTTCTGCATCATGAGTAGGTGTAGCAATTATCATTTTATCGTATCTAAAAGCATCTTCTATAACTTCTGCCATATCTTCTCTAGCTAAATCACTTACAACTATTTTTTGATTAGTATTTTCTTTCAATATTTCTTCCAATTTTTCTACTGCTTTTTCTGTATTTCCATGTATTGAATTATAGGCAATTAAAATTCCTTCATCTTCTGGCTTGTAACTACTCCAAATATCGTATTTATTAATATAATATTCTAAATTGTCTGTTAAAATTGGTCCATGTAATGGGCAAATTATTTTAATATCTAAGTTAGTAGCTTTTTTTAGAATTGCTTGTACTTGTGCACCATATTTTCCAACAATATTAAAATAATATCTTCTAGCTTCACAAGCCCAGTCTTCATCAGTGTCTAAACTACCAAACTTTCCGAATCCATCTGCTGAAAATAATATTTTTTCAGTAGATTCGTAAGTAAACATTACTTCTGGCCAGTGTACCATTGGTGCCATAACAAAATTAAGTTTATGCTTTCCTAAATCAATTTGCTCACCTTCTTTAACAACTACTAATCTTTCAGACAAATCTTCATCTAAAAATTGTGGTAGCATATCTGCTGCTCTTTTGCTTAGTATTACTTTTACATTAGGATATTTTTCTACAACTGATTTAATTCCTGCAGAATGGTCTGGCTCCAAATGAGACACAATAAGATAATCTGGAACTTTATCTTCTAAAACTTTGCTTAAGTTTTCTTCCCATTGTAAAATAGCTCTTTTATCTACAGTGTCCATTATAGCTATCTTTTCATCTAATATAACATATGAATTATATGATACTCCATTTGGAATTATATATTGACTTTCAAATAAATCTAATGTTTTGTCATTTACTCCAATATATTTTACGCTATCTGTAATCTTCATTTTTTCTCTTTCCTTTCATATTATAAAATTCACATTTTCATATTTTGTTTTTTCTTGTTAAGTCTTGAACTACTATATAGAATAATACATTTTATCTATTAAAGTCAATATTTTGTTTATTTTTTATTTAATATTATGGCTTGTTTTTTTTATTTTATTATTTTTTAGCGAAATAACTAGAAAAATAAAATTTTAAGAAAAAAAATAAAATAAATTGCATAAAAAAAATAAAATTTGAGAAAGATATTTTTGAATAGAAAATTTTTTCTTTAAATCAAATTTTAAAAAAATTAAGAAAGGAATTGGTAAAATGAAAAAAATATCTTTATTATTAACAATTTTATTATTATGCGTTATGTTTATACCATGTTTTAGTAGTGCTAAAACAATTACAGCTGAAAGTGAAGATGCCTTAAAAAAAGCAATTGAAGATGCAAAGGAAGGAGATATAATCGAATTAACAACTAATATAGAATTAACTAAACCAATTGAATTAAATGATAAAACTATAGTAATTGATGGTAATGGATTTAGTGTATCTAGAAACGCTTCAAATTGGACTCCAAACGGATCTAATAGTTCTTTACTTACTGCTGGTAAGTCTGCAAAATTAACTTTAATTAATGTTACTTTAAAAGACAGTGAAAAATACGGTGTACAAGCTTACAACGGTGGTTATGTAGTTTTAGATGGTGTAACAATATCTAACTGTGGTTATGGTGGAGTATTAGTAAATGCTGGTACTGTTGAAGTTAAAAGCTTATCATTAGGACACAATGGTAAAGCAGATTCTAACAATGGTATAGAAATTGCAAAAGGAAAAGAATTAAGTGATAGTGACGGAAGTAAACAACCAAAATTAATAATGAATGGTGTATTAAACTCTACAGAAACAAAAAATGTTGTTTATTTGGCATCAAATGATAACTTAACTGAATTTGAAGTAGAAAATACTGCAAACTCTCAAGACAAAGTGTTTATAAATGGAAATAAAGTAGTTGTAGCAGATAAAAACAATAATATTAAATTTGAAAGTAATGAAAACAAAAAAATACAAATGGAAGGTGACACTTTTGTACCAAATGTTACAATAACAGTTAATTTAAAAGATAAGAAAGCAACTATACAAGTTGTAAAAGGAACAACTCTTACAGCAAAAGATTTATCTTCAAAAATTGACTTAAAAGCTTTAGGTTTAAGTAAATATACTTTAGATGGATTCTTTACAGATGCAAAATATACTAAAGCATTTGACTTTAAAAAATCAATCGATGCAGATACAACTATTTATGCAAAACTTAAGTTAACTAATTCTTCTAAAGAAAAAGATAATACACCAAAAACAGGTGTAGAAAATAATATAGTATTCGTATTATTTGCATTAACTGCTTCTACAATTGGATTAATAACTTTAAATAGAAAAGCATTATAGGAATTTAAATAGGGTAGTAAACTTTTATATGATTTAAGATGCTACCCTTTTATATTAATTTTATATGGTGGTATGAATGAAAAAGAATAAAAGTGTTATTAAAAAATCAATCTACATAGCATTGATTATTATAAATATTATTTTAATTTTGTATGTAATTAAGTATTGTTATGATATTTACATTTCTAAAAAAGAGTCTAGTTTATTAGATAATATTTCTATTTCTGCAAATGAAGAAAAATTTCAGTCTGAATCTGTAGATAACTCCGAATCCAATTTAAAAGATAATTCTATAGCTAAATCTCAAGGCAATTCGGAATCTGATTCAGAATCAAATTCTAAATCTGCACCAGTAAATACTGATAGAATTTCAAAAGTTAAAGAATTGCAAAAAATAAATTCAGATATTGTTGGTTGGATTGAAATAGAAAATACTAATATTAATTATCCTGTTTTACAGGGTTCTGACAATAATTTTTATATTAGACATAATTATAAAAAAGATTATTCTTTTAATGGTTCTATCTTTTTAGATAAAGATTATTCTTGGGATCCCCCAAGTAGCAATTTGTTAATTTATGGGCATAATAATAAAAATAATACTATGTTTCAAGATTTATTAAAATATAAAGATATAGATTTTTATAAACAACACCCTGTTGTAAGATTTACTACTAATAGTGAAGACGCCAACTTCGATATAATATCTGCATTTCCGTCTAAAGTTTATTATAAATCTGATACTAATGTTTTTAGGTATTATTACTTTATTGATAGCAAAAATGAAAGTGAGTATAATTCATACGTAACTAATGCCAAAAATGCCTCACTATATGATACTGGAAAGACTGCTAAATATGGAGATCAGTTGATGACTTTGTCTACATGCTCTTATCATACAACTGATGGTAGATTTGTTGTAGTAGCTAGAAAAATTTCTAAAAACTAAATTTTAACATTATTTAAGTTTTTGAATATAATGTTAAGAGGTGTTTAAAATGTTTACGAGTATATTTAATATTGCAAAAGCACATATAAAAGGTGGAAAAAAATATCCTAAAATAGATGGCACTGTTACTTTTAGAGAAACTAAAAATGGCGTAATTGTGACTGCAAAAATTAATAATTTGCCACAATCTAAAGATAAATGTAAAGGTAGATTTTTTGGATTTCATATTCATGAGGGAACTTCTTGTACTGGAAATTTAGAAGATGAATTTGCAAATGCAAAATCACATCTAAATCCTACTAACTGTGCCCATCCTTTTCACTTGGGAGATTTGCCACCATTAATTGAAAATAATGGTTTTGCTTATATGAGTGTTTTGATAAATAAATTTAAAATAAAAGATATTCTAGGAAAAGTAATCATTATCCATGATTCCCCAGATGATTTTACTACTCAACCCAGTGGAAATTCTGGAACTAAAATTGCTTGCGGTAAAATTCAAAACTTTTAGCTTCTTTGCAACTTTTAATACTTTCTAAATATTTACATATCGAAATTTTGGAAGAAGTCAAATAAAACCCAAATGGCTCGATATGGTATCTTATACCTATCGAGCCTTAACATTTTTATATGATTTTATTTTAATTTTCCATAATACATATCACTAAATATTCCGCCTTTTTCAATTAATTCATCATATTTTCCATCTTCTTCGATTTTTCCTTTATTTAGAACTATAATTTTATCACAGTTTTTCAAAGTAGTTAATCTATGTGCAATTGATATAATAGTGGTATTATTTTCTTTTTGTAATTTTTCTATTTCTGTTTGAATATGTTTTTCTGATGTATTATCTAAAGCTGATGTTGCTTCATCTAATATTAAAATTTTTGGCTTTCTTAAAAATATTCTGGCAATTGCTATTCTTTGTCTTTGCCCACCAGATAAATTATTTCCGCTTTCTGATATTACAGAATTAAATTTGTCTGGTAATTCATTTATATAATCATATATATAGGCTTTTTTAGCCGCTTCCTCAACTTCTTCTAATGAAACTTCTCTATCAATTCCATAACATATATTTTCATATATTGTACCTGCTATTAAGAATGGACTTTGTGGAACTAAAGCAATTATTTCAGATATATCTTTTCTATTTAATGAATTTATGTCTTTTGAATCTATTATTATATTTCCATATCCTTTTTCTAATTTGCATATTGCTTTAATTAGTGATGATTTTCCGCATCCACTTGGACCTGCTATTCCTAAAAACATTCCTCTATCTATTGATAAGTTAAAGTTATCTAATATTATTTTATCTTTATCTTCATTATAGTAAAACATTAAATCTTTAATTTGTACAACAGGTTCTATGTCTATTTTTTCTTTCTTGTCTGATATTTCACTATATGAAAAATCGTTAGGTATTTCTACCATTTTAAAGAAATCTGTTGCTAAAACTGTACATTCAGATAATTCATCAAATATTCTATGTAGTTCTTCTAGAGGTTTTATTAGTTGGTTAAAACATAAATATGCTGTTAAAACGCTACCAACTGATATTATATTTTGAGTAGCTAAATAAGTTGAAATTCCAATTATTAATACTGTAAAGAATGCTTGATTTACAAATTTTAAGCAATCATATAAAGCCATTGCCTTATGATGTTTCATTTCTTTTTTTCTTAAAAATTCAGATTTATTATTAAATCTATTAGTTTCAAAATCTACACTATCACTAATTCTTATAACTTCTATACCATTTATTAATTCAACAATAGTTCCATCCATTTGTGATTTACTTTCCAAAAGTTCTACTCTTATTCCTTTTTGGCTGTTTATTTGTTTGAATACTATAAATATTCCAATAGGTATTACCAACATCATTGGCAGAGCAAGTACAAATGGTAAAGTTATAAATATTGTTATAATAGCTGCAATACTATTGAATATTGCTGGTGCAAAATCCATAAATAATAGCTTTTCTAATTTTACTGTTCCTTCTAAGCATCTATTCATTCTTCCATGTATGTTTCCTGTCATATTTTCCCTAAAATATGATAATGGTGCCATAAGTAAAGACTTTATTACCATTCCTCTTGCTCGCTTTTCAGTTCTTGTTGCAGTATCTTCTACCATAACTCTTCTAGCAATTTTTATAACTTCATTTACAACATTTACAACTAATATTAAAATTAAGAATGGTATAACTTTAGAAAATGCTATTTCGCTTTGTGTCAAGATGTCATCTGTTAACCATCCAATTGCTTTTGGTGTTATTTGCGTTAATCCAGCAGATATAATCATGATAAGTACAATTATTAAAAAAGACATTTTTTGTTTTTTAGTTAATATTTTATATAATTTTTTTAGTACACTTTTTATTGATTCATTTTTTTCTTTTTTCATAACTCTCTCCTTATTAACAAATTATATATATTATAACATATATTTATCATTTTGTACAATTTAATATATGAATGCACCTATATTTTTCAAAACCATATTCTGCTACACTTTTACCAAATGCATCATAAGTGTGTGCTGCTATTAGTGTATTATTTACATTTGTCCCATTTTGTACAACTATCAAGGAATGTGAAAATATAGTTCCATTAAAGCTTAACTGAATAACATCTCCAATCTTTAAATTATCGATATTAGTTATTTCTCCTTTTGGTCCTGCACCTTTATTCGATAATAAGAAATTATATAAAAACTCTACACCTGTCCATGAAGGAGATTTATTGTTTCCATTTATGTAATACCAGCCGTTGTTTTTACTGTAATTCATTTGACCACATCCTGCAAATATACACTGTGATGCAAAATTTGTGCAATCTCCTCCAATTGGATCAAAGTTATAATAATTAGGATTTCTTTCATATGCCCACTTTTTAGCATATTCATAAACTTTTTGTCTATTATACATTCTTCCCTCCATTGTTTTTTAAATATATACACCTTTAAATTTTAATATTTTACAAAAATTTTATTTCCTTTATTTATTTTAATTCCTTCAGCTGGAATTTGTTCCTTAATTATTGTATTTTCTTTATCTAATGTTTCTTTATTTTCTTCTGTAATTCCTTCAATACTTAATTCTAATCCTATTTCTTTCAATGTTTTTTCTGCTTCTTGTATTGATACTCCAGTTATATTTGGTACACTTACTTCTTCTACAACTTCCAACTCTTCTTTATTTCCTTGACTAACTTCCATATATGGCAATATCTCAGAAAAAATCTGTCCACCAACTGGTGCTGCAACACCACCTCCTTGGTGTCCTCCTTCTCCTGTTGGATTATACAGTGTTACCAACACCACAACTTGAGGATCTTCTATTGGAGCAACTCCGCAAAATGAAGTAACATACTTTCCTGTATTTACTCCATCTTCAGAAGTTCCTGTTTTACCACCAATTCTATATCCTGCAACTTTAGCATTTTTACCAGTACCTTCAGAAACAACAGATTCCATCATACTTAATACTTTTTCTGACGTTTCTTTAGAAATAATAGTTCCTTCTGTATCAACAGGAACATCAGTTATTTCTCCAGTTTCACTATTTATAATTTGCTTTACTACTCTAGGTTTTATTTTATTTCCCCCGTTAGCAATTCCAGAAACAGCCGTTGCTAACTGAATTGGAGTTATTTCAAATCTTTGCCCAAAACTGATAGTAGCCAACTCAACTGGTCCTGCTTTTTCTTTTGCTAAAAAGATACCTTTTGCTTCGCCTGGCAAATTTATACCTGTTTTGCCTAATAAACCAAATTTTTCTAAATATCCATAATATTTTTCAACTCCAAGCTTTTGTCCCAACCCTATAAATACAGGATTACATGAATTCATAAGAGCCTGCCTTAAGCTTTCGGCTCCATGTGGCCTATAATATCTCCAACACTTTATTCTAACTCCTGCTACTTCAATCCCACCAGTACATGAGAATTCACCGCTGTTATCTGTGTCAGTAATTCCCTCTTCTAATGATGCTGATGCTGTAATCAATTTAAAAACAGAACCTGGCTCGTATGTATCTGCTATAGCTTTATTTCTCCAAACGGCCTGTAGATTTTTAGTTTTCTCACTTTGTTCAAGTGTATTCCATGATTCCTTTAGTTCATCTGTATATGGCTCATAAGGTTCATTTAAGTTGTAATTTGGGTATGTTGCCATTGCTAGCACATCCCCTGTTTTAGGATTCATTATTACTATATTTCCTCCATCTGTACAAACATTATCTATGCACGCTTCTTTTAAATATTTTTCTGCAATAGATTGTATACTTAAGTCTATAGAGAGAACTATATCATTTCCATCAATTGCAGGAACATAATTCTCACCTTCGGTACCTATTTCTCCACCTCTAGCATCAGCATGTCTTTGAATTGCACCTTTACTTCCTTTTAATACTTCATCATATTTTGCTTCAATGCCATCTAATCCCTGATTATCACTACCACAAAATCCGATAAACTGTGATGCTAAATTACTATAAGGGTAATACCTTTTTGTGTCTTCATCTATATTTATTCCCTTATCAATATTATTTTCTTGCATCCATTTTCTTAATTCATCAGACTTTTCTTTATCAACTTTTTTGGTAATTGTTTCTATAGAACTTCTTTTATTTACTTTCTTTAAAACAGTTTCATAATCTAATTCGAAAATGTCAGATAGTGCTTTTGCTACCTTCTCTTTATCATTTTTATTGATATTTCCTGGATTTACTGTTATTGTTTCAACTGTGCTACTAACTGCCAGAATATTTTTCCCTGTAGCATCATAAATAGTCCCTCTTTTAGGATTTATTGCTCTATCTAATGTTTGTTGTGCATAAGCCATACTCTTTAATTCCTGTCCTTCAACTAATTGTATATACCCCACTCTTACAGTTAACAATATAAATGTAATAAATGCTATAAATAAGCAGTTTCTCATTTTTTTCTTACTCGATAATTTTACAGAATACATAAAACCTCCTACAGGATTTTTTATCCCAAAATAAATGGATAAAAAAACACCTCTAATAATTTTATTAGAGGTATGGTATTTTATTCTATAATTTTACCTATTAAATATGCTATCAACAAACTGTTCAAACCAATTTTTTTCTTCTTCTTCAATAATTACTTTTTCAGAAGGTGATTCTACATAGTCTTTTTTTGGTAATGTTACATATACTGTTTGCTTATTTGTTAATTTTTTCATTCCTAATTTTTCTTTAGCTTGTTTTTCTATGTAGTTATTATTTAAACTATTTTCAATATTTACTTTTAATTGCTCATTTTCCTTTTGTAAAGATGATAATTCTCTTTTTAATGTCTGAACATTGTTAAATTTTTCATTTATTTGTGAGTTTCTATAACTTATGGTAAGAAGCAATGCAAAAATTGCAACTATCGTAAGTGTTGTTTTTACTTGTTTTTTTCTTTCTCCAGAAGAAACTCTTACTTTTTGACGTTTTTGTTCTATAACTCGTATATTTTGTTTCTTTTTTGGTTTATAAGATGGTTGTAATTTTCTAGGACTTGTCTCATATTGATACCCTGTTCTTGCCATAAGTTATTCACCTCCTTTATTCTCTTAAATTTTTTCAAATATTCTAAGTTTTGCACTTTTAGATCTTGTATTTTTTTCTTGCTCTTCTTTAGTTGCTACTATTGGCTTTCTTGTTATTATATTTCCAATTTTTTTTGCTCCACAAACGCAATATGGCAAATCACTTGGGCAAGTACATTTTCCGTTTGCTTCCATGAAAGCGTTTTTTACTGCTCTATCTTCTAATGAATGAAAAGTTATTATGCATAGCCTTCCACCACTTGCTAAACTATCTATGCAATCTTTTACTGTATTATATAATGGCTTTATTTCATTATTTACTTCAATTCTAATTGCTTGAAATGTCCTTTTTGCAGGATGTCCATCTTTTTTTGCAAATGCTGGTATAGATTTATCTATTATTTCTACTAGTTCTTTTGTAGTTTCAATTTTTTTGTTTTTTCGATAAATACAGATATTTTTCGCAATTTGCCTTGAGAACCTTTCTTCACCATATTCAAAGATTATAGTAGCCAACTCTTCTTCTTTGTAATTGTTTACTACAAATTCAGCATCTAATTCTTGAGTTTTGTCCATTCTCATATCTAATTTATTTTCACCCAAGTAACTAAATCCCCTATTTCTCTCATCTAATTGATATGATGAAACGCCCAAATCAAGCAGAATTCCATCTACTTTTTCAATTTTCAAATCTTTCAGAATTCCCTTAATGTCATCATGATTTCCATGTACATATGTAACATTTTGATAATTTTTTAAATTTTCTTTAGCAGCTTTTAAAGCTTCTTCATCGCGATCTATTCCGATAAGCAAGCCTTTTTCGTTTAAGTTTTCTAATATCTTTTTGCTGTGTCCTGCGCCTCCTAAAGTTCCATCAACATATTTTCCATTAGGTTTTATATTTAAACCTTGTATACATTCATTTAACATTATGGGTATATGCTTAAATTCCAATTTTACACCTCTTGCATTTTAAAGTTTAACAGCTGGTATTTTTTAAAGTACCAGCTGCATTTATATCATCTGTATATTATTTGTTCTTTTGTTGTTTCCCTCTTTTGCAAGAATAGTCTTTCGCAAATTAATAATATTTCTTTTGTTACTTTTTCTTTTGTAATTATTTTATCTTTTGTACCCTAACTTTTTGTCTTTTGATATCTTATCTTTTGTACTTTTATCATTTGTGTTTTTTATTGTTATCTTTTGTATCTTTTTAATTATCTTTTGTACTTTTATCTTTAGTTTTATATAAACTTTTTCAAGTTATATACCAAGCATTGTCATGTTTTCAGCTATTTCATCTACTGAAATATTTTCATCACACTTTTGCCATGAATCTTTATCCCAAATTTCAAGTCTAGTTCCAACACCTATAATAACTGCCTCTTTTTCTAAATTAGCTACAGTTCTTAAATTTCCAGGTATTAAAAATCTTCCTTGTTTATCTATTTCACACTCTGTTGCACCTGATAAGAAAAACCTTACAAAATTTCTTGCATTTCTATCAGAAAGTGGAAGTGTCTTTAATTTTGTTTCAAAGTTTAGCCATTCTTCTTGAGAAAACGCAAATAAGCATCCATCTAACCCTTTTGTTACGATGAATTTCTCTCCAATATCTTGTCTAAGTTTTGCAGGCATAATTAATCTGCCTTTAGCATCTAGAGAATGCTCATATTCCCCAATTAGCAATGTTTCCACCTCTTTTCACTTTTGCACCACTTTTTACCACTTTGCTCCACTTTTAATAAATTTTAATATAACTTTTCTTATTTTGCAATACTTTTTTTAAAATTTTTATAATTTTTAATAATTTTTTATAATTGTAAAACTAAAAATATTACTAAAAACATTTTATTGTACTATAAGTTCGTTCTATTTTATATTTTCAATTGCTATACTCTAATTAAATAAAAATTGGGAGGCGCTTATGAATAATATTGAAAAAAGATATAGAAGAAGTATTGGAAAGAAAATCAAATTAGCTAGATCTCAAACTGACTATACTCAAGAAAAACTTGCCGAAAAATTATCTCTTTCTGCAAGATATATAAGTCAACTAGAACGTGGCGTTGCCTTTGGAAGCGCAACAACTATAGTTAATCTTTGTAAAGCTTTAAATATTAGTTCTGATTTTTTATTTAGCGATATTATAGAATCAGATTCGCCAACTTTAAATGATATAATAAATAATGATGATTTTTTAGAGGATTACTTACAATTAAATGATTACAATAAAGAAATTATAATTTCTATGTCAAAACAACTTTTAAAGTTACAAAATAAAAATGATGAAAAAATTTCTAATCTTTAAACTCTGTGTCAAAAGTTCAGGTTTTTGTGTCATTGGTTCCGGGTTTGAGTGACACATTTTGTGCCATTGGTGCCAGGTTTGGAATGAGCAGACCGTGCATTATATTAATTTGAAATACGCGTAAGCGATCAAACGAGTGAAACGAGTGCGAATTGGAGCAACTTACAGACTAGTTTTTTATTCTGAAAGTTGCGACACCAAGTATTTCAAAATTAATATAATGCACGGTCTGCTCATTCCAAACCTGGCACCAATGGCACAAAATGTGTCAACCAAACCCGGAACCAATGACACAAATTTAAACATTATAAAAATATGTTGCTTCTAAATCTGCTTCATGCATTAATAAGGCTAATGGGTATTTTTTATATGCAGCACCTATTGTATTATACAACTCTTTAGGTTCTGTATATCCCATATGCCATCTGATTGCATACTTTTCTTCTGGAGTCAATTTAATATATTCTGTTATCATCATAACTGATTTTTCTCCATGTCCATATGGTATTGTATCATCTATAGTATAATATGGTACTTTCTCCCATACTCCTAGCTCATTTTTTGCATTTCTATAATCAACTTTATAGAAGTTAGCTTTGCATAAATCATGTAATAATGGTACTAATATTAATGTTTCTGGATTTACTTCTAATGGTTCAATATTAGTTTCAACTTTATGTTTTAAGATTTCATAAACCTTCATACTGTGCTCTAGTAGTCCACCTTCATGGCATCCATGGAATCTAGTACTTGCTGGTGCTGTAAAAAAATCCGTTTTTTCTATAAATTCTATTAGTTTATCCATCCCTTCTCTTTTTACTTCTTTTAATAATTTTAAAAATTGTTCCTTCATTTTTTCCTCCTATTAATTGCAATATTTTAATTCATATAGATTATATAACAAATTTTACATATATGCGATATTTTATTTCAAAAATTCTTAATTAATTTATTGTTGTTCCTGTTGGTCCTGTTCCTACAACATCTTCTTGTAATGAACGCCATGTATTACATCCCACAATTCCATCTGCTGTAAGCCCTTTTGAACGTTGATAAGCAATTACAGCATTTTGCGTTGCTTGACCAAAAATACCATCTAATCCTCCTGTTGTATAACCTAGTGTGTTTAAGTCATCTTGTGCAATGCAAACATAATTGCTAATACTTCCTCTTCTTAATTGTGGATATCCACCAGTTGAGCATGCGGGAGTTCCAAATCTTTTATCAAAATGAACCCATGTAGGCGTTAAAGCTTGTGGTTCAACATATGACCATACTCCAGAATTTTTGGCACTATTCCATAATCTGTTTCTTTGAGTTGATGATAGTGTTTGGCCGACATCAAATGCTACTCCTGCATAATGCTGACTTTGGTTTCCATGGCCTCCTTCATAAGGTCTTTTAAAAGCAAAACCAACTGGTATTGCATTTCCAAAAATATATCTTTGGCTATTCCAACTTTGCATTGTTCTTTTTGTTGTCCATAATATATTGCTTTTGCTAGATCCCCTAAATTCTCTAACTCTCAATGTCCCATTGGTATTATATGGCATTGGTTCTGATTCTCCCCTATAATAATTTTCCATTCTATCTGTATCATTATTAAATATAATTATTCTTGCCACAAAAAAATCTCCTTTCTATAAAACATTTATATATTTTATGAAAAGAGATTTATTTTTGTTAATTACTATTTAACTTCTCTAGCTTTTACAATTACTCTTTCTTCACTATTATCTGTACATGTTATAAGAGTAACTTCTTTTTTACCTCCTGTAAGTTGGCTAGTACAACTTACATTTTTAGGATTAACTGTATATTTATCATAAATTTCATATCTAATTGTTCTTTTATTTATTTCTGTTATTGTGAATGTATCTCCAATATTCAATGTAGGAACTTTACTAAAAAATTTATCATTTCTCCAGTTATGACCTACAATACAATAATTTCCTACCTCATTAACATTTGGTCCCCAAAACTTACAAGGTGAAATTTTTAAAAGTGCATCTGTCTCTTCCACAGAACCTGTCTGTCCCTCTAAAATTGGATAACTTAAATCGATTTGAGGAATATCTATTGTTGCAACACTTTTATATTTATATCCTTCACTTGTTGTTTTTACATTGTTTTTATATGAATCCGCAATGCTTGAATTATTGTTTCCTTCAGAAGATGTTTTTTGTTGATCAGAATATTCACCTTCTTCATCATTCAAAACTATTAGCAATACACTATCATCTTTAGCAACTGTTGTATCTTTTTGACTACTATCTGAAAACATCTCATTTAATATTGCTTGTGATGTTTCTTCACTTTTATTTCTATCGTATTCAGCATATATGTAAGCAGAAATTAGTATAATCACTAAAAAAATTGACAAGATAAAATCAAATTTATAAATTTTCTTTTTTCTTTTCAATTCAGGTGTGACATATAATTTTTTAGTAACTAAAATCTGATTCATTATACCTCTCCTATTTTAATATTCATTAAATATTATAACATAAAAAACTATAAATTTAAATAGTTTTTTTAAATTTATTGGCTATTTTTGCATAATCTTCTAGACTTAATTTTTCTCCTCTTATATTTATATCTATACCAAGTTCTTTTAATATGTTAATACACTCTTCTTTAGATTTAAAAATGTTATTATTTACTAACGCATTTGATAATGTTTTTCTTCTTTGCATAAAAGCACTTTTTATAATTTTAAACATCATTTCGGGATTTTTTGTTTCAACAGCAGGTTGCTTTCTTATTTTTAATTTTACAACCTTTGATATAACTTCTGGTTCAGGAATAAATGCAGTATTAGGTACTTCAATAATTCCTTCTGGTATTGAAAAATAGTTAACAGCATATGTAATTGCTCCTACATTTTTTCCCCCTGGAATTTCTATCAGTCTCTCTGCAACTTCTTTTTGAATCATTATTGTTATACTTTCAATATCAAGCTTGTCCTCTAGCAATTTCATTACTATTGGTGTAGTTATATAATATGGTAAATTAGCTACTATTTTAACATTTTTTATATTTTGAGATTGTTTTTGATTATGAATTATTTCATTTAAATTTAGTTTCAATATATCATCATTTATAATTTCTAAATTCTTATAAAAAATAAATCTATCTTTTAGTATTTTTACCATATTTTCATCTAATTCAATGCAAATGACTTTCTTAGCCTTTTCTAATAAAAACTCTGTTAATGTGCCAAGACCTGGGCCTATCTCTATTACCAAATCTTCACTATCTATGTCTGCTGAATTTACTATTTTTTCTACCACATATTTATCAATTAAAAAATTTTGGCCTAAACTCTTATTAGCCTTTATATTATATTTATTTAAAATAAATTTAGTTTCTTTTAAAAGATTTTCCATATTTCCTCTCTTTCTTTTTTATTATAACAGGTATGTAGTAATTTTTCAAATATTGTATTGATTTTTCACAATTGTTAATATAAAATAATTACAATAACAAAAGAAAGGAGACATTCGTATAATAAATATATTTATACGATAAAAATAAATAAATATAATGAGTAATAAAAATCAAAAAAAGAAAAAGCCATCTAATACGGCGAAATCAAAAAATAACTCTAAAATAATTAATATGAATAATAATTTTGATTCACAAAATCTAATATATACAAAAAAATTAAAGGTAATATTTATTATAGTATTACTGCTTATAATTTTGTTAATATTTAGAATTGGCTTTTTGCAGTTTGTTCAAGGTAATTTTTTAAAAGAAAGTGCATATAAACAACAGACAATAAATCAGATTATTAGTCCAAAACGTGGAAATATATATGATTCAACAGGTCAATCATTAGCAATTAGTGCTAGAGTTGACACTGTTACTATAAATCCTTCAAAAATTGTTGACAAAGATGAAGAAAAAAATAAGCAATTGAAGGAAAAAGTTTCTAAAGCCTTTTCAGAAATTTTTGAATTAGATTATGAAGAAGTATTCAAAAAGGTAAATAGTGATTCTCAATTCCAAACAATTGCCAAAAAAGTAGAACAAGACAAAATAGACAAGTTAAAAAATTGGATGAAAGAAAATGATGTTACTCAAGGAATTAATATAGATGAAGATAGCAAAAGATACTATCCGTATGATACAGTTGCTTCAGCTGTTTTGGGATTTTGTGGAACAGATAATCAAGGAATAACAGGATTAGAAAGTAAATGGGATGACGTTTTAACTGGTACCCCAGGAAAAATTATAAGTAGCAAAGGAAGCAATCAACAGGAGATACCTAATTCAGAAGAAAAATATATTGCACCGGAAAATGGAAGTGATTTAACTTTAACTATAGACTTACACATACAAACTATAGTTGAAAAGTATCTTAAACAAGCTGTTGAAGAAAATAAGTGTGAAAAAGGTGGAAACGTTATAGTTATGGATCCTAAAACTGGTGATATACTTGCTATGGCATGTTATCCAAACTATAATTTAAATGATCCATTTTCTCCAAACGAAACTTTAGCAAAAACATATAAAAAATTGACAGATGAAGAAAAAAGTGTAGAAATACAAAAAATGTGGAGAAATAAATCAGTGTCTGATTTATATGAGCCTGGATCTGTATTCAAAGTTATTACATCTGCTGTTGCTCTTGAAGAAAATATAACTACACCAAATGTTAAAGGAGAGTTTTTATGTACAGGTTCAGAACACGTAGGAGATAGAAATATTGCTTGTTGGAGAAGTTATAATCCACATGGATATCAAACTTTAACTCAAGCATTGGGGAATTCATGTAACCCTGCATTTATGCAATTAGGGAAAAAAATTGGGGCCGCCACATTATATAAATACTACAAAGCATTTGGATTATTTGATAAAACAAATGTAGCACTATCTGGTGAAGAAAATAGCTTATTTCATGATTTAGATAAAGTTGGTCCAGTTGAACTTGCTACTATGTCATTTGGTCAAAGATTTAGTATTACTCCTATGCAAATGGCAACTGCAATATGTGCTGTTGCAAATGATGGATATTTAATGCAACCAAGAATTGTAAAATCTATTACAAATTCAGACACAGGTGCTGTAACTGAAGTAGAACCTGTAACAGTTAGACAAGTTATATCAAAAGAGACTTCTGAAGAAGTCAAAAACATGATGGAATATGTTGCAACAGAAGGAACAGGGAAAAATGTAAAAATATCAGGTTACTCAATTGGAGGAAAAACTGGTACATCAGAACCACCAGATAATAACAAAGATGAAGGATATGTTGCTTCTTATGTTGCAATCTCTCCTGTTGAAGATACTCAAGTAGTGCTTCTTCTTACATTATATAAACCACCAGCAAGCAATCATCAAGGAGGAACTCTTGCAGGTCCAGTAGTTAGGCAAATGTTAACAGAAATATTACCTTATTTAAATGTTCCTTCTAGCAATACAACAACATCTTCTTCAAAAGATAAAAATTTAGTTATGGTTCCAGATATTAGAAATAAAACAATTGCTGAGGCTAAAAAAGTATTAGAAAAATCAGGTTTTAAAGTTACAATTTCATCAAAAGCTGATCAAAATTCAACACTTGTTGCGGATCAAACTCCAAAACCTGGTATATCACTTTCAAAAAATTCTATAATATTCTTGTATGATAAAGATAGTTCAGCAACATCAACAACAGTACCTGATTTGAAAGGTATGAACAAAACTGAAGCTACGAACGCTTTAAAAGATAAAAATTTAAACATAAGTGTTGAAGGTAGTGGAAATGTTATATCTCAAGATTACACGAAAGGCTCAAAAGTTCCAGAAGGTACAGTTATTAGTGTTGTACTTAAACCAACTTTAACTGACGCACATTAATTTAAACTAAGTTTTTTAGGATAGAGTGAAAATTTAATATTTACTCTATCCTAATTCTTGTCTTAACCTATAATACAGCAATAAACAAAAATTTATTAACCTCATCTAAATTATTAATATTTTTATTACTTAAATTTTTCTTAATGTATTGTTCTAGATTTATAATATCCACAAAAGAGCTTTTCCATATTTTATTATTTTTATATAATAATTGAACCTCAAATTTCTTCTCATAATATTTATGTCTATAATTTATTATATTAGCTTTTGGAGCATAAAACTTAGTATTTAAGCTATAATTTTCTTCACAAAAAAACCAATAACAAAATAGACTTTCTTTTACTTGATGGCTATTTATCAATTTTATGAAAACACTATAATTGCTATAATCTTCTAAAACAATGTTAAACTTTAACAAACTAAAATTGTATTCTGGCATTTTCTTTAAGTTATTAATTCCTAAATATGTAATTCTTAATATTCTTTGACTGAATATGCTATTTAGAATTTTATTTAAAGATAATTTATTGTTTTTAAAATAGTTCATCATTTTTTTCTTTTCTAAATATAATTTTTTCTGCAATATTTCTCCTTTCATGCATTTATATTTTCTCTTCTTTCCAGTATTTTTCTAAAAGATTATCTAATTTTTCAATATATTTATTTCTATCTTTTGCTAATTTAATAATATTTTCATTCTCTCCTTTTAAATAGCTAAGCCATGCATCTTCATCTGAAAAATTGTTATTTAATTCTTTAGTAAACTTTGCAAGTTCCAAAACATGCATTTCTATTGTTTCTAATATATTATCATTTATAATATTCGTCTTTATTTTGATTATTCTATGATATTTATCTGAACTAAAAAATGGCATATCTATTATATTTATAGTTATAGTTTTTGCTAATTTTCTATTATCGCCATATAATATCTGATTTGAATGAATTTTTGCATAATATAAAAACATTTTATTTTGAATATAATCTCCATCAACTATTTGAATTCCAACATTTAATTCTTCATTATCTTTTGTTACAATTCTCATATCAATAATACCATATTCTTTTGTTGATTTATTTTCTACTTGTGGACTTTTATTTATTTTGATTTTTTGTATTTGAATTTTTAAAAAAGCTTCTACAAAATTTTTAAGAATATCTAAACAATTATCTGAATTTAAAATTCCACGCAATATAAAATTGCTATCTCGTATAAATTTTCTATTCATATTAAAAAAATTTAGTGCACTAAATAATTAACCTCCTTTATATAGTTTAATAAATTTAGGGTAAATATTTGAAAATAGTTTTAAAAGTTAACTTTTTAAATGTAACATTTTTAGATACAATATATTGATATAAATTGTTACGAAAAAATTATATAATTCTTTTTTAGTATAACCCCTATCTCTAGGCTTTGTCAACTAATTATGTCAAAAAAAGTTGTTAAATCATCGCAAAATTCGACAATTCAACAACTTATAAGTTTAATTAAACGTAGTTTTCTATATTTATACACAAATATAATCTTCAATTAATAAATTATAAACTGATTCTATACTATCTTGTGGTGTTGATGCACCTGCCATAATACCTACTTTATCTTCTTCATTAAATAAGTCTAAATCTAATTCTTTTTCATTTTCTATACATATACTATCTTTACAAAATTTTTGTGATATTTCATATAACTTTCTTGTATTTGAGCTATTCTTACCTCCAACTATTATCATTTTATTTACTTGTTTAGCAAGTTCGGCAACTTCTTCTTGCCTTATCTTTGTAGCTAAACAGATTGTATTTTTTATAGCAAATTCTATGTTTGGAAAAATTAACTCTTTAATTTTATCTTTAATTTTATCAAATTTTTCTACGCTAAATGTTGTTTGTGATATTAACAAAAGCTTTTTAATTCTAGTTGAATTAAATTTTTCAATTGCAGTTTCTACCATTTCTTCATTTTCTATAACAAAATAATTATCTCCACAAAAGCTAATAGTTCCAATATTTTCTGGATGTTTTTTTGATCCTGTTAATAATATATAATAGCCTTTTTTAGCATAATCTTCTGCAATTTCATGAATTTCTAAAACTTTTGGGCAAGTATAATCTATTATATTAATATTTAAATCATTTGCTTGTTTATAAATTTTCTTTTCAATACCATGAGCTCTAATTATTGTCGTTCCTTTAGCTTCAGAAATATCTTCTATGAATTCCATTCCTTGTTCTTTAAGCAAGTTTACAACATCTTTATTATGAACAATTTCACCTAGGCAATACACTTTTTCTGTTGCATTTTTTAGTTCTTCTTTTGCACCATCTACAGCTCTTTTTACACCATAGCAAAAACCTGCATTTTTTCCAACTAATATTTCCATTTTGTCCCCCTTAAAAACTGCCAAAAGAAACAAATTCTTTTGCATATTAATTAATTCATTTTAACTTTTCCAACGATATCATTAATATCTTCTATTTTATGCCTATTCATATAAGATTCAATGCCTTTTACAGTATTAACACTTGTGTATGGGTCTATAAAATTACCAGCTCCAATTGATATAGCTTTTGCTCCTGCAAGCATAAATTCTATAGCATCATCTCCATTTACAATTCCTCCCATTCCAAGAATTGGGATATTTACAGCTTGTGCTACTTGATAAACCATGCGCACTGCAACTGGTTTTATAGCAGGACCTGAAAGCCCACCTGTATTATTTGCAAGTACCGGCTTTTGTTTATCAATATCAATCTTCATTCCTAATAATGTATTTATTAATGAAACACCATCTGCTCCAGCATCTTCTACAGCTTTTGCAATTGAAGCAATGTCAGTAACATTGGGAGTTAGCTTTACAATTAGAGGTTTGTCCAATACCTTTCTAACAGCAGACGTTACTTGCTTTACTCCATCATATGTATTTCCAAATGCCATACATCCAGCCTTAACATTTGGGCAAGATAAATTTAATTCGACTCCATCAATATCTAGTGTATTCAATATTTTGCATAAATCTACATATTCATCAATTGAACTTCCACAAGCATTTACAATTATTGCAGTATCAAATTTTTTAAGAAATGGTAAATCATTTTGTGCAAAATACTCAACACCTGGATTTTGAAGTCCTATACTATTTAGCATTCCACTTGCAGTCTCACATACTCTAGGTGGTTTATTTCCGCTTCTAGGCTTAAGTGAAGTTCCTTTTGTAATAATTCCACCAAGTTCACCTAGGTCAAAAAAGTCACTATATTCTCTTCCATACCCAAATGTCCCTGATGCAACAGTCACTGGGTTTTTCATTTCTATTCCAGCAAAATTTATTTTTGTATTCATATTAAATTCTCCTCTCTGTGTCATTGGTTCCGGGTTTGAATGACACATTTTGTGTCATCGGTTCCGGGTTTGAATGACACATTTTGTGTCATCGGTTCCGGGTTTGATTGACACACTTTTTTATATTTCTACATATCCAGCATCAAAAACTGGTCCAGCTTTGCAAACATGTACATATTGAGGTGCTTCTTCTGGGCTATTTGCAGTTTTTACAGCACATCCTAAGCAAACTCCAAGTCCGCATCCCATTCTTTCTTCTAAAGAAATTTGGCATGGAATACCTTTTTCAATTGCTAAATTTCTTACTGCTTTAAGCATTGGAAGTGGTCCACAGGCAAATATACTATCTATTTTTCCATCTTCAATATCTTTTTTTAGAAAATCAATAGCAAATCCTTTTTGACTATAGCTTCCATCATCTGTTGTAAGTGTTAAGGAAGTAGAAACATTGGTAAATTCTTCTTCTAATACAACTAAATCTTTATTTCTAAATCCCAAATATGTATATACTTTTTTCCCATCATTTTTTGCATTTTTAGCTAATTCATATAGTGGGAAAACTCCAATTCCTCCACCAATTATTGCTATATTTTCATATTTTTCATATTTGAAAGTTCCATTTCCTAAAGGTCCTATTATATCAATTAAGTCTCCAACTTTTTTCTTTGATAAAATTTCAGTACCTTTTCCTTTTACTTGGAAAATAAACTCTAATTTTCCACTATTTATATCCATATTGTGGATACTAATTGGTCTTCGTAAAAATGGTTCTATATCATCATTTACACGAATTTCTATAAAATGCCCTGGTTTAGCTGTTTGTACTATTTCTTTTGCATTAACAGAAAATTTAAAAATTCCAGGTATTAATTCTTTTTTTTCAATAAGCTTTGCTTTAATATCTACTGGCATTGCTTTTCCCCCTATTCTATATATTTTTAAAGTACACTATTAAGTTCATCCCTCATGCGAATTGCTTCTGCTCTAGTTGCTTTAGCGTAATCCTTTTCTTCAAATTGATCTTTCCATTTGTCGGATTTATAAGCACACATTAAACTTCTTGATGCATTTACAATTCCACCAATTCCGTTTTTATCGAATCCAAATGCTATATCTTTTGCTTTTCCACCTTGAGCACCATATCCTGGAATCAAGAAAAATGTATGTGGAGCAAGTGCTCTTAATTCTTCTAATTGTTTTGGATAAGTTGCTCCAACTACAGCTGCAACACTACTATATCCATTTTCTCCAATTAAGTCAGCTCCCCAAGTTTCAACTAATTGGGCTACTCTTTTATATATTTCTTGTCCACTTTCGAGTTTCAAATCTTGTAATTCACCAGATGATGGATTTGATGTTTTTACCAAAATAAATAAACCTTTATCATATTTTTTGCAATCCTCCACAAATGGCTTTACACAGTCTGTACCCATGTATGGATTTACTGTAATAAAGTCTACATTGAAGATTGAATGTTCCATATCTGCAATTTTTGTTTTTCCTAAATAGGCATTAGAATAACCTGCGGCTGTTGAACCTATGTCTCCCCTTTTTATATCTGCAATAACAATCATTCCTTTTTCTTTAGCATATTTACAAGTTTCCTCGAATGCTTTCATTCCATAAGTTCCGAACATTTCATAAAATGCTATTTGTGGTTTTATTGCAGGAATAATATCATAAGTTTCATCTATAAGTGCTTTATTATATTCAACTATTGCTTTAGATACTCCTTCTAAATCTTTAGAATACTTACTGGTTACACATTCTGGTAACATATCATACCTTGGATCTAATCCCATAACTGTTGGATTGTTTGTCTCTTTTATTTTTTGAATTAATCTATCAATTTGATTTGACATTTAAATCTTCCCCTTTATTTTAATTATTTTCATATACTACTCTTCCACCTACAATTGTGTACTTAACTCTACCCTTTAATTCTTTTCCTATAAAAGGACTATTTTTTGATTTTGACACAATCATTTCTTTTGTATAAACATATTTTTCATTTGGATCAAAAATTGTAATATCTGCAACTTTTCCTACTTCGATTGTTCCTCTATCTAAATTTAACAATTTAGCTGGATTATATGAAGTTAGCTTAACTAGTTCTAAATATGTTAATGCTCCTGTATCAATCAAATTCATTATTTCTGCTGGTAATGCAGTTTCAAATCCAATTATTCCATTAGGCGCTTTAGCTAAACCTCGATCTTTTTCTTCTTCTGCATGTGGAGCATGGTCTGTAACTATTGCATCTATTGTTCCATCTTGCAATCCTTTAATTATTGCTTGTCTGTCTTTTTCTTCTCTTAATGGAGGATTCATTTTTGCATTAACTCCAGAATTTAAAACTTCTTCTACAGTAAATGCAATGTGGTGTGTACAAGTTTCTGCTGTAACTTTTACTCCTCTTTTTTTGGCATCTCTAATAGTATTTACACTTGTTTGCGTACTAATATGGCAGATATGTGTTCTTAATTTGTTTGTTTCTGCAAGAACTACATCACGAGCTAGCATTATTTCTTCAGATTCTGGGTAAACCCCATCAACTCCTAATTTTTCGGCAATTGGTCCTGCGTTTATTGCCCCTTGGTATAATGATTTTTCTTCGCAGTGTTCTGCTAAAAATGAACCAATTTCATTTGCTTTATACATAGCTTCTCTAAATATTCTAGGATTTACAACTGGCATTCCATCATCTGAAAATGCTACAGCTCCAGCTTCTTTTAATTCTTTAAAATCAACTAATTCTTCACCTTTTTCGCCTTTTGTTACTGATGCATATGGGCGTACATTACATAAATTTACTCTTTTTCCTTCATCTATTATTTTCTGCAAAACAATAGCGCTATCTGGAGTTGGTTTTGTATTTGGCATAGGGCAAATAGTTGTGAAACCACCGGCAACAGCGCTTTTACTACCTGTTTCGATTGTTTCTTTATGTTCAAAGCCAGGTTCTCTTAAATGGCAATGCATATCAATCATTCCAGGTATAATATTTAAATTTGTACAGTCAATTACTTTGTCTACTTCTTCTTTAATATCCTTCTCAATTTTTGTAACTTTGTCATCTTGTATTAAAACGTCTAACTTATCAAATGTGTTTGTTTTGTAATCAATTAATGTTCCGTTTTTTAAAAGTGTTTTCATTGAAAATCCTCCTTTTTAATTATGTAAAGTCTTGTATTTTACTCTACTTGCACTATTCTATCATTTTTTGACTTATTTTTCAATGTTTTATTGACAATTTTTGCATTTAATTTTAAAATATCTTTAAGAAAAATTGATATTGAAAATATCATTAAAATAGGAGGAATGAATTATGTCTGACATTATGTCTTACTTATTTAAAACAAACGCAATAAGATTTTGTGAAGAAAACAAACCATTTTGGTATACATCTGGAAAAATAGGTCCATATTTTATAAACACTCATTTTGTATACGGAAATGAAAAAGATGCTGTGGAACTTTTAAGTTTCATTGATGACGCTTTATCTGATCACCTAAGCTTACCAAAGAAAGTTTTTGAAAAAACATTAGAACAATATAATACAAATGAAATCTATAAAAATGTAATTAACACTATGAAAAAATATATCGAAGATAATATTGATGTATCTGAAATAGATTATATTTCAGGTGGTGAAAGAAGAGATTGGTTTTTCTCTAATATTCTTGCATACTTATTAGATAAACCACACATTTCTATTTATAAAGATTTAAGTACAGTTGTAAGTGATAGCAAATTTGAAAATACTCAAATTTCTGAAAATATTTCTGGCAAAAAAGTTTTGCATATTGCTGATTTAATTACTGTTGCATCTAGTTATATACGTGCATGGATTCCTGCCATTGAAAATATGGGTGGAAAAATTGAGTGGTCATGTGTTGTTGTTGATAGAATGCAAGGTGGAAAAGAAAAACTACAACAAAATAATATTAAGGCTTTATCTTTAGTAAATGTTGATTCTACTTTGTTCCAAAAAGCTTTAGATATGGGAATTATTAATGAATCTCAACAAAAAATGCTTGAAGGCTTTTTTGCTAATCCAGATGAAACTATGAGACAATTTTTAATAGATCACCCTGAGTTTTTGGAAAATAGCTTAAATGCAGATGAAAAAACTAAAAAGAGAGCTAAATTATTGATTGATGGAAATTTATATAATTTATAAATTTTGTGTCAACGGTTCCGGGTTTGAATGACACACTTTTTATAACAAAAAATGAGTGAAAATTTTTCACTCATTTTTCTGTTGGACTTTTTTTACAGTCTCTTTTTTTATTTATTTTGATACTATATAATATCCTACTCCTCTTTTAGTAATAAGAATTTGTGGGGCTGATGTATCTTTTTCTATCTTTTCTCTAATTCTTCTAACTGTAACATCAACAGTTCTAATATCTCCATAATATTCATATCCCCAAACCTTTTCTAATAAGGTTTCTCTGGTTACAACTTGTCCTGGTTCTCCAGCTAAAAATTTTAAAACTTCAAATTCTCTTAAAGTTAAATCAATTACTTCTCCTCTAACTTTAACTTCGAATTTATCTAAATCTAACTCTAAATCACCAACAACAATTTTATTTTCTTTCTTTTTCTCTGTCTCATTTTCTGTTGTTGTTACTCTATAATTTGAAGCAGCTTCAACTTTTCTTAAATTAGCTTTTACTCTTGCCACTAATTCCCTAACACTAAATGGTTTTGTGATATAGTCATCTGCTCCCAACTCTAAACCTAAAATCTTATCAATTTCTCCGTCTTTAGCAGTAAGCATTAAAATTGGTACATTTAAAGAATTTTTTATCCTTTTACAAACAGATAAACCATCTAGTTTTGGTAACATTATATCTAATAAAATTAGGTCAGGCTTTTGCTCTAATGCAACATTGACTGCAGTAACACCATCGTTTGCTTCAATAACATTGTACCCTTCTTTTTTTAAATTGTACACTAATATGTCTATAATTGGCTGTTCATCATCTACTACTAGTATTGTTTTTTGTTCTCTTTCTATAATTTCTTCCACAAAATCTCCGCCTTTCACTTATTAGATTTATATATTATATATATCACAATTAGTTTTAATATACAAGTTTTTTTGAAAAAAATTTTCTAGTCAAACCTGGAACTATTGACACAAAATGTGTCATCCAAACCCGGAACCATTGACACATTTTGTGTCATTCAAACCCGGAACCGTTGACACAAAATTATAAAATGACTTCTATTTCGTATATATTTCTTGTTCCATCTAGTTTAATTTTATTTTCAACTTTATTACCATTTAGGAGGATTTCTGTAACTCCAAAATTTTTGCCATTAGGATTTTTAAAATTTATATTATATAGGCTTTCTTTCCATTTGTATTTTATAGTGTATTCTTTCCAGTTGCTTGGAATACAAGGCTCGAATTTTAGAAATCCTTGTTCTATTTTTAATCCTAAAATATATTCAATTCCAGCTTTATAATACCAACTTGATGAACCTGTATACCATGTCCAGCCCCCTCGACCTGCTAAGTTTCCTTCTCCATAGATATCTGCTGCGATTGCAAATGGTTCAACTTTATATTTATTTGCGGCTTCTTTTGTCCTACTATGCTCTATTGGATTTATCATTCTATATAGTTCTAATGCTTTGTTTCCAAAACCTAAAAGTGCTTCAGCAATAATTACCCAAACGGCTGCATGTGTGTATTGTCCACCATTTTCTCTTACTCCTGGTAGATATGCCTTTATATAACCAGGTTTTAATTTTCCTTTATCAAAAGGAGGATCAAGAAGTTTTATAATACCATCTTCTTTATTTATCAAATGATTTTCCAAACTTTCCATTGAAATATATTTTTTATCAT
Organism: uncultured Clostridia bacterium; assembly: GCA_947630545.1. Taxonomy (GTDB): domain Bacteria; phylum Bacillota; class Clostridia; order TANB77; family CAG-508; genus CAG-269. The sequence continues at coordinate 95,882 of CANRHX010000001.1, read as the reverse complement.
TATCACCGGCATTAGAAATAATACTCCAACTCTGGCTAATTCCGTCGATTCGACATTCATCATTATCCATACTTCCTAAAGTATTTCCATCATCCATAAAAGCTCTTTTATACCATCTTCCATCCCATCCCCAAGAATTCATAGCACGCTTTAAATCTTGTTTACAAAGTTCATATTTATTAGCCAATTCTGAATCACCTTTTTCGATGCAAATAGGTATAAATCTTTCCAAAATATAATATAGAAAAAATCCTAACCAAACGCTTTCTCCTCTTCCCTTGTTGCCAACAGTGCTAAAACCGTCATTCCAATCACCAGAGCCTATTTTAGGTAGCCCATGTTCACCAAAATTTAAACTTTTTTCTATTGCCTTTTTGCAATGCTCGTAAATATTTTGTTTAATTTGAGATTGCTCATACAAATCATATTTTTCGTCTTCATTTTCTTTTAAAACTTCGCCTTTTAAATAATTTGTTTCTACATCCAATATACTTTTGTCTCCAGTAAAATTAATATACTCAATAGTTGCAAAAACAAGCCATAATAAATCATCTGAAAATCTCGTCCTTATACCTCTTCTAGTTTCTTCATGCCACCAATGTTCTACATCTCCTTCTAAAAATTGATGCTTACTATGCTTAATAATTTGATTTTTTAATATTTCAGGATCAAGATATTTTAATCCAAAAGTATCTTGTAATTGATCTCTAAAGCCATAAGCTCCACCAGATTGATAAAATCCTGATCGTGCATATAGTCTACTACTAATTGTTTGATATGTGGCCCAACCATTTAATATTATATTCATAGATTCTAAAGGTGTATATACTTGGCATCTTCCGCAAAAGTTCCGCCCAATAGTTCTTAACAATACTTAATTCTTCCCTACAATTTTGGACTTTACTGTACTTATAAGCCATATTTTTGCAATCGATTATACTTTCCTCTGCTCCTAATAAAATTGTGATTTCTTTTTCACAAAAACTATCTAATTCTACTTCAACTTCATATGCTATACAGCCGTTTTTTCCTAAAGAATTTTCATTATTTAAGCTTGATTTTTTTAAAGCATCAGGATTTTCTAAACCACCTTGACCTAAAAAGAACTCTTTATCACCTGTATATGATTTAATTTTTTCGCTACAAGATACATAAACAATATTTTTTTCTAAATCACTATTATACAAATTAGTAGCGCAAATTGTATTACTATTATTATCAAAATCAAGATTTACATATTCATTTGTTTTTATTTCATCTTCTCCAATTACTTGTTTTGCATAATATACAATTTTTAATTTTTTCTTACTTCGAGTTGTGTTTCTAAGTTTTAATATTTGAACTTTAATGCTATCTTCTTTTGGTACAAATACATCTAATTCTTGATCAATTCCTTGACTTTTATGAATATATTTACAATAACCAAATCCAAAAATCACATTATAATTTTTATCATCTGGCATTGGATTTAACCCTAATGACCACGCTTTTTGGTTTTCTAAATTTTTAATATATATCACTTCAGCAGGAATATCATAAGTTGGATTATTTTCCCATGCGGTTACCCTATTTAATCTACTATTTTTATACCAACTATATCCACCCATACTTTCTGTAACTATAGTACCAAATTTAGAATTAGCAAGAATATTACTCCATACAGTAGGAAGTCTTTTGTTTTTATTAACAGTAATCAAATATTCTTTACCATCAGGAGAAAAAGCTCCATATTCATTATAGTATTTCAAGTTTTGAGCATTATTTAAAATATCTATATCATCGTTGTCTTCTTCAATTATATTAGGCAGACTCTGCTCATTAGTAATATCTTTATAATTATCTAAATATGATTCTTCTATTTCCTTTAGGTTGTTTTCTATTCCTCCAAACTTACTATCAATTGTTATACTAGATACAAAATCTAATAATTCTATATCTTTTTTGTCTATTTCATTACTAGAAAGTGTAAAGATACCTCCTCTTGTATTTTTTAAATATCCCATATGATTATTTAATATACAATTTTCTATATCTTCTCTTACATAATTTTCGTAGCTATGTTTTTCCTTATCTAAAATAACAACTTCTACATCTATATTTTTATTTATAAAAAATTCATAAGCCTTTAAAACTTCTTTTACAACATATGCTTCATTTGCATTTTTTATTTTGACTAATATAATTGGCAAATCGCCTGATATTCCGTACTTCCAAAGCTCACTTTGATTGTATTTATTATTTTTAAATTTGGGTCTATTAATGATTTTAGCAGGATTTTTAAATATAATATATGACAACATCTTTTGAAAATTAGAAATATCTCTTCCCTTAATTCTCAAATATCTACTTTCAGTATCTAGCCTTGCTCTTGATAAATCAATTGTCCTTTTAACATTCTCTTTTACTTTGTACTCATTTAAATTTTCTAAAGCGAGTTCTTTAGAACTTTCTGTAGATATTATAAAATCTAATGTAACAACGTCTTCAGCCTTAAGTTTTACTATTCTTTTTAACGCTACTACAGGCTCTGTAACTAATCCTAATTTATTTGAAAATGGAATTGAATTTTTTATCATATTAGGAATATTTAAATTTCCTCTTCCCAAAAATTTTTCTTTATCTATTTCATATTCTAATTCTCCAGCCTCATTAGAAGATGCATAAAGCGATGTGGCGAGATACATTTTTTCTTCTTGCTCTGACCTTGTCCTTCTTCCTACAACAATGCTATTGGAATCTTTATCAAATTCATAAGTTAAGAATAAATTGTTGAAAGCTGGATGAGCATAATCTTGTTCTTTTTTTGATAAAACAGGCTCAAAATATGAACTTACTTCTAAAATTTCATCTGCATTTCCTTCATTTTTAATAGTTAATCTTCTTATTTCTACAGGATTGTTGCTATCAACTGTATTTATAACGCTTACCTTTAAATCACCGTTTTTAATTTTCATTTCGTTCTTGTCAGGACTAAAACTTACTTCATATTTGCTCTTATTTAAATCATTTTGCTCATAATTTGTTGTAATTATATCTTGGGTTTTTATATTTTTTATATAGAAAAATATTCCTTGACTATATTCTTCTGTGGGCTTAAATCTATTTATATAGAAGTCTTTATATTTGCTAAATCCGATACCTTTTTGATTGATTGCAATTGTATAATTTTCATTAGATATTACATTTCCAGTAATTAATCTTTCATCTATTTTTGTATAAGTATTTGTAATATATCCTTCATAGTCTCTATATTTTAGTTTTTCAACTTTCTCTTTATTTTCTTTAGTTACAATATATTTTTCTGGTTTTCTTTCTTGTAGTAAAATAGATACTGCTTCAATTTCTGGGTTTTTCATAAACCTTTTTTGAAAAATATTATTATTAAATAAATTATTAATTGAAAGCAAAATTAAGCCTTGATGATGTGCCATATATGTTTTTACCACACTTGCTTTCTTGTCTTTTTCTACTCTTTCAGGTGTAAAATCTATTGACTCATAAAATCCATATTTATTTTTCATTCCATATTGTTCCAATAATTGCATATTTTTTACAACATTTATTGGTTCTTCATTTATTGCCAATATACTTCCATAACTTGAAACGACAAATTCGTCTGCTAATCCTCTTTTTAATCCAAGCCATGGAATACCAAATGCTTTATATTGATAATTAAAATGTAAGTCCTTTAAATTAAAAGCTGCTTCTGAAATTCCCCAAGGTATATTTAATTTTTTAGCATATTCCATTTGACTCATAATCATAAATTTACAAGACTCATCCAAAAGACTTCCTTCATATTTTGGAATATTTATATTTGGCATCAAATACTCAAAAGCAGTTCCTGACCAAGAGACTAACCCACTATAACCATTTAACGTTGTTATTGTTCTACTTAGTAAATTCCAATGTTTAGCTGGTACATCTTTTTTTGCTATAGCTACTAAACTTGCCTGCCTTGCTTCTGATGCTAATAAGTCATAATAAGAATCTGTAAGTTTATTTTCTTCTATATTAAATCCAATTGAAAATATTTGATGCTCTTGTTCATATAATTTAGAAAAGTCAGTATTATCAATTGTTTTGTTTACTATTTCAAGTATATTATCTATAGAAGTTTGTAGTGATTCATCATGCAAATTGGCTAAAAAAGATTTTGTAACATATAGGTATCCTACAAAATTCCCACTGTCAACAGTTGAAACATACCTAGGAGTTAGCGGTTTTTTAGTTTTTATATTGTACCAATTATAAAGATGCCCATTCCATTTTTCAAGAGTATCAATTGTATTGATTACATTTTCTAAAAGATTGATACATTTACTTAAATCTATAAACTGTAAATCATATGCAGAAATTATGGCAAGTAGTGATAACCCAATATTAGTAGAGGATGTTCTTGGTACTGTTTTAACTTTTCTGTCTTCTTGATAATTATCTGTAATTAAAAAATTATTTTCTTTAGTTAAATAGTCTTCAAAAAAGCTCCACGTCCTTTTGGCTGTATCTAGTACATATTCTTTTTGTTCTTTATTCATTTTTTCTAAATTAGATTTTTTAACTTTTTCTTTACTTATTTGACACATTATATAAGGTGTAATAATCCATAACACTGCTATTGCAATAGAAGCTTTATATGCCAAAAAAATTGCAATTCCAGCTATAACATTTATAAACATTTGCTTATAATATGACATCAAGTCACCTTTAGACTGTTTTTCCGCTTCTTCAGATGTTGTCCATTCTAATAAATGCATTTTTGAAATTTTACATCTGTATATAGTTTTAGAAATTGCCTTTAACGATGTATATGCCTTATATGGCAAACACCCTAAGGTTAATAATAGTCTTAATAATGCACCTTTTGCACCAGAAATCCTTGGAGAAAAATCCTTTTGTTTTTTCTCTCCTTCTTTTTTAAATATAACTAAATTCAAAAGCTCTAAAATAAATGGAAGTATTGCGACAATTGCTAAAATTAATTGTAATCCCCATACCTTGATATTTAAAATATATCCTATTAAAGTTAAATATATAAATCCTGTAATTAGTGAAATTTCCAATAAACTTCTTCGTAAATTGTCAAAAATCTTATATCTTGAAAGTAAATTTAATTTTTTAGATTTCTTTAACCAAGGAGTAATTTGCCAATCTCCTCTTATCCATCTTGCAAGTCTTGCCATAAAACTTAAATATTTTGTAGGATAGCCATCCATTAGCATAATATCGGAAGCTAGCCCACATCTTAAATAATTTCCTTCTAATAAATCATGGCTTAATACTGTATTTTCTGGAATTGTGTCTTTCATAACTTGAGAAAAAACATTTATGTCATATATTCCCTTTCCTGTAAAAATACCTTCATTAAAGTTATCTTGATATATATCAGAAATTGCATTTGAATATGAATCTATTCCTCCTGCACCTGCAAATATTTTTGTAAATAAATTTTTATAACTAATATCTAAATTTACTCCTACTCTAGGCTGAATAATTCCATAACCATCTACTACTATATTTTTATCTATAATAGGCTTATTTAAAATATGTGCCATAGCTCCTACTAATTCAAATGCAGATCCTAAAACTAAATCTGTGTCTGCATCTAATGTTATAACATACTTTAAATTTTTTATTGGATTATTTTCTTCAAAAGTGTTTGCTTTAAAGTTATTTTTAGAATTTTTTAAAATATATTCATTAAATTGATTAAGTAATCCTCTTTTTCTTTCCCATCCAAGATATTTCTCCTCTTTTGAATTCCATGTCCTATTTCTGTATAAAAAGTGAAAAATTGGAGTATCTTGCTTATGATATTTTTCATTTAATAATTTAGCTTGATTTAATCCCTCTTCTACTACTTCATTATCAAATTTTTCTTCTTTTTGACTACTTTCTGAACAGTCTCCTAAAAGTGCAAAATATATATTATCTGATTTATTTGCTATATAAAATACTTCTAATTTTCTCATTAATTCCTTCACTTTTTCTTTAGTCTTCAATATTGTTGGAATTACAACAATTGTTGTATTTTCTTCGTTAATTCCATTTGAAAAGTCCATTTTAGGAATTAATTTTGGTTTTACGACTTTACTTAAAATGTATTGTGCAATTTGTACAATTATTTCGCTACTAGGTATTAATAAAATTATGAAACTTAAAATATTTAATGCCAAATTTTTAATATTTAATATAGAAGTTAATCCTATTGCTGTAATAACACTAAAAAAAGTTATAGCAAGTATATACACTTTAGCTTTATCATTTGGTTTCATTTTTCTACTTGTTTTATAATTTAATACTTGATATAATTCATTTATTCCTTTGTCTATTAGATAATATCCAATATGTTTTTGCTTTAACTCTGATTTACTTTCAGCTAATTTTAAAATCTTTTTTGCAATATATATTTCTGATACTTTAGTTTGACAAGATATTTCTTTTATCTTATTTCTGTAATAAGACTTTGTTTTATGGTCCATTAAAGAATATACATTTGCTGGATCACTATTTAAGATTTCTTCTACACCATTTAATTTTTGAAATACCTCTAAAAAATCGATTCTTTGAATTTTCTTTATGCTTGTTATATAGTTTCCAATTAGCACCTTTTTTACAGCTATGTCAAAATGTTCCTTCTTTATGATGTCAGAAGTCGTACTTCCTGCCATTTCTACTGTTTCTTCTAATGCTTTTAAATAGCTATATCCTTTTTTACCATATCTTTTTAAAGTATAAGCCATATATTCTATAAATGAATATCTCATATCTTGAAAAGCTCTTTTTATTATTGTTTTTTGGTTTTTAAATTTTTGATCTTGCTTTTGTTTATCTTCTATAAGTCTTTCTACAATACTTTCTACTTTATATTTTTGAAGGTGTGAACTATAAATTTTTTCGCATACTTCTTTTATATTATTTATTATTGCAATTTGTAAAAATAATCCTATGTTCCATATTTCATCCATATTTAAGGTTCTTTTTGTTTGATAACTTTCTATATATTTTTCTAAATCGTCTTTTTCTATTTTTCCTTCTGTATATGCAACAATTTCACTTGCTAATACATATATTCTTGCAAACCCTTCATAGTTTCCATTGGCAATACCTAAAAAATCCACATACTTTTTTAGTGGTAATTCTTTTTCTATTTGTTTTACTGTTTCTTCTATGATATAAAAGTTGTCTAATAGCCACTCTCCTGCTGGATGTATGTTTATTTCTAATTTTACATGTTCATTTAAAAGTTCATATGTTTCTTTTATAAATTTAAAATTCTGTATCATTTGGGGCACTGGATATGTTTCTTTACTAGACTTTCTACTTATATTATGATTTGCAGCAATTTTTTCTAAATGTTTTTCTAATTGTACTTTATCTAATAATGTTCCATTTAGCTTTAATACTTTATTTATATTCAAAAATTTCCACTCCTTGCTAATATGTTTTACACATATTTTTTGCAAGTTGTGGAAATTTTATACACTCAAATCATTATTGTTTTTATATATAAAAAATTTGTCAAAATAATTCAAAAATTTGCATTTTTAAATTTTTAAGTATATAATTTTTATGGAATTTATATACTTAAAAATTCAATATTAAAAGGTGATTTTATGAATAAAGATAATATCTTCAAATTAACTAATCCACAAAAAAGTATATGGCTTACAGAAGAATACTACAAGGGAACTAATATAAATACTATTTGTGGCACTTTGTTTATAAAAGAAAAAGTAAATGTTAATTTATTAAAAGAAACAATAAAAAAATTTATTAAAATAAATGATTCAATGAGAACTAGAATAATTGTTGAAAATGGTGTTCCAAAACAATTTATTAGTAATGCAGAAATTTCAGAAATAGAAGTCTGCTACTTAAACAATGAACAAGATTTAAAAAAATTAGAAAATAAAATCGCCCAAACTCCACTTAATATAATAAATTCAGAACTTTTTATTTTTAAAGTTTTTAAATTAAATGATGGTACAGGAGGAATAATAGGTCATCTACATCATTTAATTGCAGATGCATGGTCTTTTGGAATAATGACTAATCAATTAAAAAATATATATGAAAGTCTTTTATTAAAAACAAGTTTTGATGAAATTAGACCATCTTACCTTGAATATATAGAAAAAGAAAAAAATTATTTTGAAAGTGATAAATATTTAAAAGATAAAGAATATTGGGAAAATAGCTTTTCTCAAGTTCCAGATTTAGCTACAATTAAGCCATATAGAAATAATATCACAAATCAAAACTCAAATAGATTTGTAGCACAATTAAGTCAATCATTATGTAATAAAATTAATAATTATGCCAAGGATAACAATAGTTCAGCATATAGCTTTTTACTATCTATTTTTTCCATTTATTTAGCTAGGGTATCAGGGATTGATAATGTTATAATTGGAACCCCATTTTTAAATCGTTCTAATTTTAAAGAAAAAAATACCATGGGAATGTTTGTTAATACATTGCCTAATAAGTTAAATTTAGATTGGAATTCAAAGTTCACTGACTTTTTAAAATATACAGCAGAACAACAAAAAATAATGTTCAGACATAGTAAATATCCTTATGATAAATTATTAGAAAGAATAAGAAAAGAACAAGATTTAAATAGAAACTTATTTGATATTTCGCTATCGTTTCAAAATGCTAGAAATGATAGTCAAGACTCAAATATAAAATATTGTACTTATTGGAATTATTGTGGAAATATTTCTGAAAGTCTGGAAATTCATGTATTTGATATGAATAATACTGGAAGTTTACAACTATTTTATGATTATCAGACTTCAAAATTTGATGAAGATGAAATACGAAAAATAAATAATAGAATATTACATATTATTGAACAGGTTATTGAGAATGACATTTATTTAAAAGATATACAAATAGTTACAGATATAGAAAAAAAAGAATTATTATATGATTTTAATAATACAAAGACTGAATATCCTCGTAATAAAACTATATCACAAGTCTTTGAAGAACAAGTTGAATTAAACCCAAATAAACCTGCAATTGTATTTGAAAATAAAACATTAATATATAAAGAATTTAATAAGAAGTGTAATCAATTAGCTAGACATTTACAAAGTCAGGGAGTTACAGTTCAAGATAAAGTTATGATTTTAGCTGATAAAAGCATAGATTTATATATAGCAATTATGGCTATATTAAAGCTAGGTGCCATTTATGTTCCAATAGATATAGAATACCCAAAAGATCGTATAAAAATGATAATGCAGGATTGTAATCCAAAGTGTGTAATAATAGATGAAAAATACAAAAATTCAATTGAATGTGAAAATAAATGTACTATACCATTAGATGGTTTAGAAAAGTATTCTACTAAAAATTTGGAAACTACAATAACTTCACGGTCAAGGTGCCTATATTATATATACCTCAGGTTCAACAGGAAAGCCAAAAGGTGTAATTGTGCCTCATAGAGGTGTTGTAAGATTAGTAAAAAATACTAATTATATAAGTTTTAAAGAAGATGATAGAATATTACAAAATATAGCAGTAGTTTTCGATGCATCAACCTTTGCAATATTTGGTTCCTTTTTAAATGGATTAACATTATACCCAATTAAGAAAAATAATTTATTAGATTTTGAATATTTAGAAAAATATATTAAACAAAATAAAATAAATATTATAAATTTAACTGTATCATTTTTTAATAAATTAATTGAGTTTAATCCCAAAATATTTAGTGGGACCCGTGAGATTTTAATAGGTGGTGAACAACTATTACCTAAAACAGTAAATATTTGCAGGAAAGTAAATCCACAAGTTAAAATAGTAAATGTGTATGGTCCAACAGAAAATAGTAATTTATCAAGTTGTCATATAATAGAAAAAGATTATGAAAAATCTATACCTATAGGAACTCCTGTATCTAACTCTACATGCTATATACTAGATAAAAATCAAAATTTATTACCAGTTGGAATACCTGGTGAGCTTTATGTAGGAGGCGATGGTGTTGCTATTGGATATTTGAATAATAAAGATTTAACTGAAGAAAAATTTATTCCTAATAAATTTAGAGATGGAAAATTATATAAGACTGGTGATTTGTGTTATTGGGAAGAAAATGCAGTTTTACAATTTATATCCAGAATAGATAAACAAGTAAAGATAAGAGGATTTAGAGTTGAACTTAAAGAAATAGAAGCCACAATTTTAGAATTTGGTAACATTAAAGAATGTGCAATAACTATTGTAGAAAATAATGGGAATCAAAGGATCGTTGCATATATTGTTCCAAAAACAAAAATAAATGAAAAAGAATTAAGTTCATATTTAAAATCTAAACTTCCAACTTACATGTTACCTTCTAAATATATTTATTTAGATAACTTGCCTTTAAATATAAATGGAAAATTAGATACAAAAGCTTTACCAAAATATGATTTTGATAATGATAACAATAATATAGTTACAGCTAGAAATGATGTTGAAAAAGCTTTATCTGAAATATGGGAAGATATATTAGGAATAAAAAATATAGGAATAAATGAAAGTTTCTTTGATATTGGTGGAGATTCTCTATCAGCAATAAAATTATTAAATTTAATAAACTTAAAATTTAATATTCAATTAACAATTAAGGCTATTTTTGATATGCCTACTATTGAAGAACTTGCTCTACACATTCAAAACAAAAATATGAATTTATTATTTGATGCAGAGAAAAAGAACAATACTAATTTGAATGAAGATTATTCAGATATAGATGAATTATTAAGCAAAAACACTATCGAAACTTTTAAAAAGCCTAAACAAGAAAACATAGGAAACTTATTATTATTTGGTGCAACTGGTTTTTTGGGAGCTCACATTTTAAGTAATTTTCTAGATAACGAAAAAGGCACTGTATATTGCATAGTTAGACAAAAAAATGGTTCTTCCCCAGAAAATAGGCTTAAAAATAAATTAAAATTCTATTTTAATGATAAATATGAAAAAATGATAGGAGAAAGAATTCAGGTCATTGAAGGAGATATAACTCTTGACTATTTAGGTTTATCAAAATATGATTATGAAAATTTGGGAAATAAAGTTGATACTGTTATAAACTCTGCTGCAATTGTTAAACACTATGGAAAAAAGAAAATTTTTGAAAATATAAATGTACAAGGAACAAATAATATTATATTATTTTGTGAAAAATTTAACAAAAAACTTCTTCATTGCTCAACAATAAGTTTGATGAGAGATTTATCAAAAGAATTAAATTCTTCTGATAGCCTTAAAGTATTTTCAGAGAAAGATTTTTATTTTGATCAAAACTTAAATAACTTATATGTAAGATCAAAATTCAAAGCTGAAGAATTAGTTTATAGGGCTAGACTAAAAGGATTAAATGCTTGTTGTTTAAGAATTGGAAATATAAGTGGTAGATATTCTGATGGTGTATTTCAAGAAAATGTAAAAGAAAATGCGCTTCTTTCTAAATTGAAAGCCTTTATATCTATAGGATATATACCTGATTATTTACTTGATTTAACGTTTGACTTTACCCAAGTAGATATATGTAGCTCTGCTATTTTAAAAATAGCAAGTACAGATATTCAATATTCTACATTTCATATTATAAATAACAATATTGTATCAATGAAACAATTAATAGAAATATTTAAAAAGCTTTCATTTGATATTAAGTCTATCCCTGAAGAAGAATTTGTTAAAATTTTTGAAGATATAAGAAGAAATAAAAATAAACAAGATGATTTAATAGGAATAATTCAAGACTGGATTAGAGATAAAAGTTTTAATTATTTTTATAATGTTATATTCAGCTCGGATTTTACAAATGATTACTTAAATTCTATTGGTTTTAATTGGCCAATAGTCGATGAAAAATATTTTAAAAAATATTTTGATTATTTAAAAAGTATAGGATACATAGGAGGATAAAATGTTAGAAAATTTTATATTTGTTTTTCTTATAATATCAATAATTGCATTATCACTTATTTTAGTTTTATTGCAAAAACAAAAGAAAAACACACAAATTAAGAAAATTTTTATAATTATAATATCATTAGCTTTATGGTGGGTTGTATTAGAATTATTACAAGTTATCTTACAAAACTACTTTCATATACCAAGCACTTATGATATTTATTTTGAAAGCTTTGCATCAATTTCAAAATGTTTTTTACCTGTATATATTTTTTTGTTAGGATTAGTTTTTGCTAGAACAAAAATCAAATTCAATAGAAAATACAATCTTCTATTGATTATTCCTACTTTAACAATATTCCTTATTTTGACAAATGACTTACATCACTTGGTATATGAAAAATATTCAGTATATACATATGAAACCGTGCTAGGTCCTTATGCCATAGTCCATCAGCTATATTCATATAGTATTTTAGTAATAGGAATGTTGTTCCTTTTATATTACTCTATTAAGAATTCTGGATTCTTTTCAAAACAATCTATACTCATATTAATAGGAACTCTTTTCCCAGTTGTTGTAAATGTAATGGAAACATATAAAATTGTAGAATTGCCTGTTTATTCAACTCCTATTTCTTTTGCTCTTGCAGTTGTATTTTATGCTTTTGCTATATTCAAATTTGACTTTTTAAAAATTTCACCTATAGCATTACAAAGAATAGTAGATAGAATATCAGATAGTTATATAATTATTAACGACGATGGTTTTATTATTGACTTTAATAAAACATTTTTAACTACATTAAATATTAAAAGTGCATCGACAATAAGAGGGAAAAAATTAGAAGATTTCCTAACTGAAAATAACTTATATATTGGCTTTAAAAAAATTAAAGAAGCTTTGCCAGAAATACAATCATCAGATAAAACTTTATCATTTGAACTATATATTAAAAATCTTGATAAGTATTTCAATATAGAAGTTAATTCAATATTATCTAAAAATCAATATCTAGGCACATTAATATTATTTAAAGATATAACTCAACATAAGCGTGACATTCAAACAATTAAAGACACTCAAGATTCACTTATGGAAAGTGAGCGTCTATCATCATTAGGGCAACTAATTGGAGGAATTGCACATAACTTAAATACTCCAATAATGTCAATTGCAGGTGCTGCAGAAGGTTTGATGGATTTAGTAAAAGAATATGATGAATCAATTGATGACCCAACCGTTAATACTCAAGACCATCATGAAATAGCATCAGATATGACAAAATGGATTAAAAAAATAAAAGATTATACAGAATATATGTCTGACGTAATTACGGCCGTTAAAGGACAAGCTGTTGCAATGTCCAATGAAGATAATATTACATTTACAGTTTCAGAACTTGTAAAAAGAATTAATATTTTAATGAGACATGAACTAAAAAATGCTATTATTTCTTTGAATATAGTTTGCAAGGTAGATGAAAACTTGGAAATTCACGGAGATGTTAATAATTTAGTTCAAGTTATTAATAATATGATTTCTAATGCAATACAAGCTTATGATGGAAAAACTAATGAAAAAATTGACTTTGTTATATATAAACAAAATTCAAATGTAATTTTTAGTATAGAAGACCGTGCTGGTGGTTTACCTGAAAAGGTTAAATCTAAAATGTTTAAAGAAATGATTACAACTAAAGGAAAAAATGGTACTGGACTTGGACTTTATATGTCTTATTCTACTATTAAAGCTCATTTTAATGGAAATATTACTTTTGAAACGGAAACTGGTAAAGGTACTAGATTTGATATTACAATACCTATAGATAATTAAATATAATTAGAGACATAATTAATGTTTTTAAAGCAAAACTATTGATTTTTCAATAATTTATTAATATAATTAAAAAAAATTTCGAGGTGATTATATGAGACATAGTGTACAAAATCCAGAAAATGATTATAAAATTATTGCAGTTGATGATGAAGAAGGAATTCTAGACTCATTACAAATCCTTTTAAAAAGAACAGGATATAATTTAGTTGGAGTAACAAATCCGGTTGAAGCTATTGAAAGAGTTAAAAATGAGCATTTTGACCTTATGATATTGGACTATATAATGACACCTTATCATGGAGATCAAGTTGTCGAAGAAATAAGAAAATTTGACAAAGACATATATATATTATTACTAACAGGTCATAAAGATTTAGCTCCACCTTTAGAGACAATAAAAAGATTAGATATTCAAGGGTATTGTGAAAAAAGTAATAAGTTTGACCAGCTAATGTTGCTTATAGAATCTGCAATAAAATCTATTAATCAAATGAGAGAGATAAAAAAAATCAATGAAAAATTAAATGCAAAAAATGAAGAATTAGAAAAATCTTATCTAGAAATGGTAGAAACATTAAGGTATGCAGTTGAAGCAAAAGATACATATACAAGAGGACATTCTGATAGAGTTTCAGCTTATTCTGTATTAATTGGCGAAGAGCTAGGATTACCAGAAAAAGATATAAAGACATTAAAAATTGGTGGGTTATTCCATGATATAGGAAAAATTGGTATACCAGATAGTATCTTATTAAAAGAAACAAAATTGACAGATGATGAATATTCGCAAGTAAAAAAACATTCATTAATTGGTGCACACATTTTATCACAAGTTTCATCTTTTAAAGAAACTATTCCAATAGTAGAATATCATCATGAAAGATATGATGGATTTGGCTATCCAAATAAATTAAAAGGGGAAGAAATTCCGTATTTATCTAGAATTACCGCAATTGCAGATAGTTTTGATGCAATGACATCTAAACGTTCTTACAGAGATTCTTTGCCACTAGATGTTGTAGAAAAAGAAATAGAAAAATGTAAAGGTACTCAGTTTGATCCACAAATTGCTGATACATTTTTGAATATATTAAAAAATCAACCAGAAAAAATTCAAAAAATCCAAGAGAATTTTAATACACAGGTTGCAGAAAAGTTATAGAAAAATAAATATTTTGACTTTGCCAAGTATTATGGGAAAGGACTTTCCATAATACTTGGCATTATCATTATCCACTTTTTTTATTTTTTATTACATTAACTGTAATCTCTCTTCTCCAATAAAATAAATACTGTTGAGCAATTCCAGATAAGTCACCAAACTTTTCTTTTGCCAAAATTTCAATCTTCCTTTTACTAACTTTTGTTTCATCATCTTCTTTTATGTACAAATCATTCATAACACGTCTTACCCAAACATCAATTGGGAAAACATCAAATCTTTTTAAATCTGAAAATAATAAAATGCAATCAGCAACTTTAGGTCCAACTCCAGAAAGTTTCAATAACTGATTTCTTACTTTTGCTGTATCAGGCTCATTATATAAATCACTTAAATTAACTTGATTGTTTAAAATCATTTTTGTTGTTTCATATAATCTTACATCTCTAAATCCTAGTCCAAGTTGTCTATATTCTTGTACTGTAACATTTTCTAATTCTTTAGCTGTTGGAAATGTAAAATATTCTTTTCCGTTCCAAGTAATTTTTTTACCATATTTTTTTGATAGTCTTTCAATAATCCCTTTAATTCTTGGAATATTGTTATTAGCAGAAATAATGAATGATATAATTGTTTCCCATAAATCTTGATTTAAAATTCTTATTCCTTTTCCATAATTTATACTCTTTTTCATATTTCCATCTATTTTTGAAAGTCTTTTTTTTATATCTTCGTAATCTCTATTTAAATCAAAATAATTCTCTATTTCTGTTTTTATATCATTATCACAAACACCTTTAAAGTAAACATCAGAACCTTTTTTTTGAACATTTATAACATTACTTTTAAATACCCCTGTATAACTTCCATCAATTTCTTCATTCCATCTGAAACACTGTCCACAATCAAATATGTCTTTCAATTCAAATGATTTTACATTTTTCAAAATATACTCTTGTTCTACCATGTTATTCTCCTTATTATTCCTAACACTATTATATCTTAAATTTACCTAGATGTCGATAATTCACATTATAATTTAATTAGAAAAATTTATCATTTTTCAAAATACTTATATTACTAAAAACCTAATCCCACAACTTCCCTTGAATTAGTTATTATAATAAAGCTTTTAGGATCAATCTTTCTCGCTATACTTTTTACTTTAGCTACATCTCCACGCGAAGCAGCACACATAAGAACTAACTTCTCAGAATTTGTATACATACCTTTACCATAAAGTCCAGTCGTTCCTCTTTTTACATTATCACCTATTTTTTTAGCTATCTCTTCATTTTTATCTGACACTATAATTAAAAGTTTTGTAAAATAAATTCCTTCAAACACAATATCAATTATTTTTCCCATTAAATAAATTGCAATTGCAGAATAAAGTCCAATTTCGATTTCCTTAAAAAATATTACATTCAATGTAACAACTAGAGTATCAAAAGCCATTATAATATTGCTCATCCTTATATTAGGATTAATACTATTAATTATATTACCAACTAATTCTGAACCTCCTGTTGATGCACGAACTTTTAAAATTATTGCGCTTCCAAGTCCAGTTATAATTCCTCCATAAATACATGCTAAAAATCTATCATCTGTTAAAGGTTCGAACTTATCAAAAAAATCTATAAGTAAAGATAGCGAAACTGTACCAATAATTGATTTAATAAAAAAATTTTTTCCTAACTTAAATATTGAAAATATAAAAAAAGGCACATTTAATACAAGTATTACAGTTCCCATTGGAATTTTTAAAAGATAATATGCAATTGTCGCAACTCCACTAAATCCACCTGATGACAACTGATTCGGTAATAAAAAGAATGATACTCCAGCTGCCATAACAGCTGCTCCAACTATTGTACCTACACATTCTATTAAAAAATCTTTAATTCCTGATTTTTCTTCTATATGCATAAAAAATCACCTATATTTAATATTTGTAAATATAGGTAATTTTATACATGTATAATTTTGTTATTCATTTTTAAAATCTGAATATGTTTCTATTACTTCTATTTTTAATTTGCCTTGTTTTATCTCATCATTTTGATTTACAATCAAATCAACATCATATGTATCTTTAAGTTTTATTATATTTTCTTTTTTATGTCCAATAACATTGTTTACATCTTGAGAATTTACTTCAACTTGTACTTTTTTAACTTTGACATTTAACTTTTTTATTTTTTCAACTATAGCATCATACCACATGCTTGTTTCTACTAATTGCCTGAAAGCTGGATGAAATGGTCCAGCTACAACTTCACTATTGTCAAGTTCTGGATTTGTTATTTCATCTGTATTTTGAAGTCCAACTCTTATTACATCTATATTCCTGTTATCAAACATTCTAACTAATTCTTTACATATTTCTACAGCTTGGACTACTGTAAGTGGTTTATATGTGCCATTCTCATAATCTTTTTCTAATTTCGTTCCCTTTATTACTAAAACAGGATAAATTCTTACCATTTTAGGTCTTAATTTTATTAAAGATTTAGCTGTATTTATTTCATCAATTTTTGTGCTATCTGGCAATCCTACCATCATTTGATGTCCAAGTCTAAAACCGTACCTACGAATTAATTTTGAAGCCTTCTTAACATCGGCAAATGTATGACCTCTAGCTGATTTTTTTAATATATAATCGTTTGCTGATTGAACACCAAGTTCTATTGTTTTTACTTTATATTTTTTTAATCTTTTTAAAATATCTTTATTAATATAATCTGGTCTTGTAGAAATCCTTATACTATCGACTTTTCCGGCTTTTATAAATTCATATGCCGCTCCCAATAATTCGTTTTGAACTTCTTCTTCTATTCCAGTAAAACTACCTCCAAAAAATGCTACCTCTATGTTTTTATCAGGTTCTTTTATATGCTCTAAATAATATTCAATTGTTTTGTTTACATCTTCTTTTGTAACATTAGTTTTTTGTCCACTTATTTTGTTTTGATTGCAAAATACACAGTCATTTGGGCATCCTAAATGTGGTACAAAAATTGGTATAACATATTGCTTCGTCATATTTTCACCCCTAAACTAAATTATTTGTATAGCTTTTCTTGCAGCATCCATTTGAGCTGATTTTTTACTCTTTCCTATTCCATCTGCTAATTTTTTTCCGTTACATCTTACCTCTACTTCAAACCTTTTGTCATGATCTGGTCCTGTTTCTTTTATTAGTATATACTCTATTTTTACATCTCCCTTAACTTGCAATTTTTCTTGAAGTACAGTTTTATAATCTTTCTCTCCAACATGATGTGCTTCGATTTTTATTTCTTCTGCAAGGTTATTAATAATGAATTTTTCTACTGGCTCTAATCCCCCATCAATATACATTGCAGCAATTACAGCTTCAACACTATCTGCAAGTATTGCGGGTCTGCCTTCTTTACAAGTTGTTCTTTCAGATTTACCTAAATTTAAGAAATCACTAAAATTATGCTTTTTTGCAATTTTATATAAACTTTCTTCACAAACAACAGCAGCTCTAACTTTAGTCATTTCTCCTTCTTTTAATTTTGGGAAGTTTTCATAAATATATTTACTTGAAATATATTCTAATATGCTATCTCCTAAAAATTCTAGTTTTTCGTTACTTTCAACATTTTTTTCATATGCATAAGATGTATGGGTTAATGCTGTATTTAACAAATTTTTATTTTTAAAACTATACCCTATTTCTTTTTCTAATTTTTCAAATCTTTCCAATATATCACCTCTTTTCTTCCTAATTATATATCATTTTATAAATTTTTCAAGATAAATATTCAGTTATTTATTGTGATTCTTGATTTGCATTTTTATACGCAATAAAGTCTTCTACTAAAATTTTGAAAACAGCTGAAACTGGAACAGCTAGGAACATTCCAAGTATTCCAAAATAAGCTCCACCAATAGTTATGGCAAACATAACTAGCAATGGACTGATTTTTAATGTATTTCCTACAATTTTAGGATTAATAACATTTGCATCAATTTGCTGCAGAATAATAACAACAACAAGCATCCAAATAGCTTGTGTAATTCCTCCTGTAATTAAAGTAATAATAGCAGAAATTATAACTGCAATTATTGCACCAACATACGGAATTATATTGAATAATCCTATTATAAAGCCTAGTAATGGTGCATATTTTATTCCCATTATACTCATAGCTATAGTAGTTAAAACTCCAACTATTATAGCATCAATTAATTGGCTACTTAAAAAACTAAAAAATATTTCATTTATATTATTAAAATATTTATCTATGTTTTTATAAGTTTTCTCTCCTAAAATTGCTTTTAAAAATCTTTCAAAAAAGTTTATAATTCTTCCTCTTTCAGAAAGTATATAAATTGAAACTATAACTGCCACAAATATATCTATTATACTTGTTACAAAATCTAATGCGCCTTTTGCATATTCTCCAATTTTATCAATATTTAT
Source organism: uncultured Clostridia bacterium (assembly GCA_947630545.1). Classification (GTDB taxonomy): domain Bacteria; phylum Bacillota; class Clostridia; order TANB77; family CAG-508; genus CAG-269. Next base: position 76,490 of record CANRHX010000001.1, on the reverse strand, counting down.
ATATTGTTGTATATCAATATTTTGTACATTTCGTATTAAATCAGTTACAACATCACTTTTTAAAAATGAATCTTCAGGCAAATTCTGATATTTTTGTATTGTAACATCAGTATACCATTGAATATTAGAAATCAATTCAGTTAAACTCTCTACTAATACAGGAAAAATAAAATTTAAAACTATTACAACAATAATTATAAAAAATATGTATGAAATTGCTATACTAAAAGTTCTTGCCTTGTTTTTTATAAATTTAACTTTTGATTTTTTTAACATTCTTTCAAGCTTCTTACTTGGTATGTATAAAATATATGCAATTAGTACCCCAATAAAAAATGGACTTAATACTTTAAAAAAGTTTTTTATCGCTCCCATTATATCTGGAAAATTATCTAATAATTTGTAGAATGTAATTATTGCTATTCCTAATATAAACCAGTAAGACCACTTTTTACCATTCTTCTTTATTTCATTCATATTTAAACTATCCTTTCATTTTTGTGTCATTGGTTCCGGGTTTTAATGACACATTTTGTGTCATCGGTTCCGGGTTTGAGTGACACACTTTGTGTCATCGGTTCCGGGTTTGAGTGACACACTTTATAAATCTATATTTAATCCTACAGGGCAATGATCGCTTCCCATAACTTCTGGAAATATATATGCGTCTTTGATATTTTCTTTAATATTATTTGAAACTATAAAGTAATCAATTCTCCACCCAATATTTTTTTCTCTAGCTCTTCCCATGTAAGACCACCAACTATATTGATCAGGTTTATCTGGATATAAAAACCTAAAACTATCTATAAATCCTGCTTCTAAAAGTTGAGTCATTTTTTGTCTTTCTTCATCTGTAAATCCTGCATTGTGTCTATTAGTTTTCGGATTTTTTAAGTCTATTTCTTTGTGAGCAACATTTAAATCTCCACACATAATTACAGGTTTTATTCTATTTAAGTTTAACAAATATTTTCTAATTTCATCTTCCCACTTACATCTATAGTCCAGTCTTTCTAGTTCTCTTTTTGAGTTTGGAGTATATATATTTACCATATAAAATTTTTCAAATTCTAAAGTAATTACTCTTCCTTCATGGTCATGTTCTTCTATACCAATCCCATAATTTACTGAAAGTGGCTTTTTTTTCGTAAATATGGCTGTGCCAGAATAGCCCTTTTTCTCTGCACTATTCCAAAAACTATAATATCCATCAAATTCTAATTCAATTTGACCTTGTTGGCATTTTGTTTCTTGCAAACAAAATATGTCTGCATTTTTTTCTTCAAAAAATTCCTTAAATCCTTTATTTACACATGCTCTTATTCCATTTACATTCCATGATATTAATTCCATAAATTTCTCCTTAATTTAATAATAAAAGCATATTTCTCAATTTTAGAGAATATGCTTTTGTTATTTTTAAAAATATACATTTCCACCTATTAATGTACCTGAATGTGTTCCAGCAGCTCTAAATGAATAATAATTGTGATTTCTTGCACCATTTAAGGCATCTGTTACTGCTTTTTTTACAGATGATGAATAATTTCCATTCAATCTTCTTCTCCAATTACTATCTATTGTATAACAGAATTGACCTGGTCTTTTATATTCTGTTAATGGATCTGTTCCTCTTTTTGTTGCTCTGTTGCAAGCTGTTGTAATAACAGCTAAAGCTCCTGAATAGCTTGAACTACATTCTTGTGCAGTTATGGCACATAACAAGTCCATATCGCTTGCTGAGTAACTCCATTTTCCTCCGCCATAAGACACTGCTGTACTTCTTGAAGTAGTTAAAGATCTAGATGTTATTTTTTGAACTTGAACTATCTTGTTTACTGGCTTTTTAACTACTTTTTCAGATAATTTTGTTTTTGAAATTTCTACTTTATTTTGATATTTAATTTTATATGTTATTTCTTTTAATCCATCTTTCCCTTGTTGAATAACTTCTGTTCTTTTTTCTTTACCTGCACCTGTTGCTTGTTTTGTAATTGTTTCAAATGGTATTTTAACTTTTTCAACAACTATTTTTTCTGTTATTGGTTCATAATTTTTTAGTAAATCATCTAATGATGTTTGCACACCAGATTCAGATATTTTAGCTATTTGAATTTCTTTTTCAGATTTATTTTTTATTTCTATCGTTGCTCCTGGTTCAATTTCTTCGTCTAAACCTGGAACCGTTTTTTCATCTTCTTCAAGTATTATATTGTTTTCTTCTAATATTTCAGATACTTTTGTTTTTGATGTTAATGCCGTCATTTCATATCCATTTTTAAGTATTATTTTTACATCATTTAGTTGTGCATTTACTGCCATAACACCTATACCAGATATAAGTATTAACATTATACTTATGCATATTATTTTCATTATTGAAAGGGAAGCTTTTTCTTGGCTTTTCTTTTTCATAATAAATTATTACCTCCTTTTGGCAACATCTATAGTATACTATATTTTTCCAAATTTGTCAAATTTTCCAATATTTTCTGAATCCTTTGTTTCCGTAAGATTTGTCCAAATTGTTGTTATGTTACCACTTTCGCATTTCTTAATAAAACTATATGTCTTATTATATTATATGATTGCTAAAAATTTTTATGAATATTATTTTTAAATAATCTGTTGGCATTATCATAACTAAACTTTGCAACCTGTTCAATTGAAATCCCTTTAGCACTAGCAACTTTATCAGCGACAAATTTAACATTAATTGGTGTGTTTCTTGTTCCACGAACAGGCTCTGGAGCTAAATATGGGCTATCAGTTTCGATGAGGAATCTATCGTTTGGTACCATATTAATAATTTCATCTGCATTTTTTGAATTTTTAAAAGTAACCACCCCTGAAAAAGAAATATAAAAGTTAAGCTTTAAAGCTTCTTTTACTAGTTCTCTATTTAATGGGCAACAATGAAATACCCCTTTATTATTAACAGGATTATCTTTTAAAATCTGTAAAGTATCCATAACTGCATCTCTTGTATGAATTACTATAGGTAAATTTAACTCATTAGCAATTTCGATTTGTTTATTAAATACTTCCAGTTGTAAATTTTTATTATCCTTATTCCAATAATAGTCTAAGCCTATTTCACCAATTGCAACCACTTTTTTATCTTTAGCTAATTCTTTAATCTCCTCAAGTTGTTTCCACAATTCATCTTCATTTTGTGGAATATCATTTGGTGAAATCCCAACTGTTGCATATGTAAAATCGCAGCTCTTTGCAATTTCTATTGCTTTTTTTGAACTATCTAAACTATATCCATTAGTTATAAACCTAGTTATATTCTCTTTTTTAAATTGATTTATTAGATCAATTCTATCCTCATCAAACTTTTCATCATTTAAATGTGAATGTGAATCAAAAAACTCCACATTTGTGTCATCGGTTCCGGGTTTGATTGACACATTTTGTGTCATTGGTTCCGGGTTTGGGTGGCACATTTTGTGTCATTGGTTCCGGGTTTGATTGACACACAAAATTTACTATAACATTTGCCGTTGCATATTCTTTGCAATGTGACATGCTTAAGTCAATTTGTTCTATTTGGTTAGAAACTTCATTATGAATTGTGACATATGGCCTGCCAGTTTCTTCATTTTGTATTTCTATTTGTTTCCATTCTATATTAAATTTATTTTTTAGTCTTCCAGAAATGGCTTTGAATATTGCTTCTTTGGCAGCAAATCTAGCTGCATAATGTTGATATTTTTGTTCTTTCTTGCTTTCACAATATTCTATTTCTTTTTTAGTATATATTCGTTCTAAAAATTTTTCACCTGCATCAGATATAATTGCATCTTTGATTCGTGAAATTTCAATTATGTCTGTGCCACATGCTATATTCATATAAATATTCCTTTCCATAAATTAAAATGTTGTGTCAATGGTTCCGTGTGTCATTGGTTCCGGGTTTGCGTGACACACATTATATTAATTTTGAAATACGCGTAAGCGATCAAACGAGTGCAACGAGTGCGAATTGGAGCAACTTACAAACTAGTTTTTTATTTTGGAAGTTGCGACACCAAGTATTTCAAAATTAATATAATGTGTGTCACGCAAACCCGGAACCAATGACACACGGAACCATTGACACAGATTTTATTTATTTAATAATTGCACAAAGTTTACTACATTAAGTGCTATAGCAACTGATAGTATAATTGCTAATGCAACTGTTATCTTTGAATTTTTCTCTATATTTAAATCTTTATATAATATATCATATTTATTTTTTGTATATGCATACAATGCGTCTAGCTCAAGAATCTCATTTAATCTACGATTTATTATAGTTCCAGCCTCATCTTGTGTAATTTCTTGTATCCATATATTTTTTGTAAATTCTATAAATTTTTTTCTAGTATTCTTAATATTTTTTGAATTACTAAACTCTACACTTAACTTATTTAAATATATCTTTTTATACAAGTTTAATATATATGTATAAAAATATTGTGTTTCAAATTCTTCAGGGAAAATAGTAAAATTATTCATTTCTGTTGCAGATGAGAATAGTGTGACACCTTGCTTTGTTAATCCTATTTTGGCATATTTCCATTCTGAAATTGAAACTGATTCATCTTTCACAAAATTAGTAAAATCATCAGCAGGCAATATATTTGAAAACTTTATAAAGTAATGTTCAATATTTTCGAATTTTCTATATTCATTCCAATAATCTTGCTCCACACAAGCATAAGAATATGTTAAAAATCTTTCTGTATCTATGTCATATCTTACTGCATCAAAATTTGCACCTGTTATGTCTTTTATTAAATCTGTAAATTTTTTTACATCTGAAAATGCTCCTGTTTGTATTTTTATTTTATCATATTGTTTTGGTTTAAACTCTTGATTTATATCTCTAAATTTATAATTAAAATTTAAAATATCATCAAAAAGATTTGTATTTTCTACATTTGTTTTTATACATAAAAAGCATATTCCTGTATTAAAACAAATTATCTCTATTTTACTTATATCAAAAAATATTCCTTTTTCTTCATCGGTTTTTCCTTGTATAACTTTCTCTAAATTATACTCAAACATAGTACAAGAATACTTTGCTAAGATTGCTGCTTGAGTGTCTAATGGCAAAGTTTCTAAACTTTTTAATTTATTGCTTGTAAAGTCAAAACTAGAAAATAAGAAATTTCTAATTTCTGGTAGAAAATATTTATATAAATTTAAATCTTTTTCCTTTTTATATATTTTCAATTTACAGTTTTTATCTTTTAACATTTTTAATAAATATTTTGAATATCTTTGTTCCTTTACTATGAAAGGATGTATAAAATATGTATATTGATAATTTGTCTTTAGTTCCATTTTTTACTACTCCTATTTTTAATTTTTATAATAAATTTTAGAGAATATTAATTGTACTTCATTTACAAAATTATTTTTTATTGTACATAATAATTTAAATTCATATCTTGTCCTAAATGCCATTTTCCTATAAAGTCGATTTCAATATAATTGTCCAAATTATATTTTGGTTCTAGCACTACATTACCTTTAGTATCAACGCTTCCCCATTTTCCGTCTTTCATCACAGCTGCAAATCCACATGAATTTTGTTCTTTGGCATCATCATAAATATAGTCTACTACAACTTTTCCTTCTTTATCTACAAAACCATATTTACCATCTTTTTTGCTTAAGAATAGTGTATTTGATGTTAAAATATCTTTAGTTTCTTTTTCTTCAAATTTGAAATTATAATATTTATATTCATCATCAATTCTTATTTTAATATAACCTTTTTCTTCATTTAATTCATTTAGTATTCCTGTTAATTTCGTTTCAAATTTGCTATTTAATATAGTAGCAGTTGCTTTTTCATCTTCTAAAATATAAATATCTGCTTTTTCATTATATGAAGCTGATAAATATTTAAATTCTACTTTTTGTTTATTAGCTAAATCTATTACACCATATTTTCCATCTTTTTTTGCAATAAATATTCCATCTGTTGCCTCGACTAAGTCCTCATATTGTGCAGAAATTGTAGCTTTTCCATCCAAATCCATAACACCATATTTTTTATCTTTTTCAAATATTATACCATTTTCTTTATTTGATAGTATTGCTTTTATTTTATCAAATCCCTTTTGTAATACTACAGTTCCATCTTTTTTTATTAATTTTTGCGTTTTTGCCTCATTTATAACATACATTTCATTTTTAGAAATTTTTTCTATTCCATCATATTTGGCTTCTAAAATTTCAGTTCCGTAATAACTTACTACGCCAAATTTTCCTTCTTCATTTTTTACAATAAATCCTGATTTGTCATCTTTTCCTAAATTTGTTATATCATCATATTTATTTTGAATTATAGTTGTTCCTGCAGTATTTACAATTCCATATTTTCCATCTTTTTTTGTTTTTAAAGAATTCTCTATACCAGATATTGCAGATATTTCATCATAGTCAGTATTTAAAATTTGCTTTCCATCTAAGTTTATTAGTCCATACTTTCCATTTTTCTTTACTTTTAGCACATTGCTTTCATACCATAAATTGTTTGAAACGTCGCTATTTTGTATTGTTTCTATTTGTTCATACTCAGTAAATATCTCACTGTTTTGAGAATTTAATGCTTTAGTTTTATATTCACCTGTTTCATAATTTACATCATATGTGCAAACAAATACATCTTTTTTGCTGTCTGGAATGATAATCATTTCTTCGTATGCTGGATCTATTACTATTTCGCCATCTGAATCTATAACTCCCCATTTATTATCTTTAAACACTGTAAAGTAGCTTTTACTTGTTATTTTTCCTTTGTCTTCCCCCTTTGATATAACCCCATTAATAATAAATATGAACATTATTATTACTATAATTGCTATTACTACTGCAAAAACTTTTTTTAGATTTAGTTTGGGTTCTTGATCATATCTTTTTCCTCTTGCTCTGCTCATTTGACTTTCCTCCCTTTTCTTTGAAATTTACTTAAGAAAATTCCAACAGCATGCACAATTTTAGTTGAGTTATTATTTGCTATATCTTTTCCAATTGCCTTTCCTCCTACTGTTAATGCTGCAACTGTTGCACTTAATATAAATTGTAAACTAAATGATAATCCAAATTGTTCGGTTATTTTTACTGAAATTAATGCACTTATTGCTCCACTTAATACTCCACAAATATCTCCGATTACATCAGCACAAATATTTGCAACTCTAGGTGCATTTCGTATTAATTTTATGGAGCTTTTTGAACCTTCTACTTTTTTAGTTGCTTTTGCATGAAATTCATGTTCATCTGCAACTGTTACTGCAACTCCTATTATATCAAAAATTATACCTGTTAATATTACTAATATTAAAATTAAAATTGCAGGTACTAAACTTAATCCCGCTACTCCATTTGTAGATATATATGAAAATATAATAGAAAGTATAAAAGTAAGTAAAAAAACTTTTATAAACCATATTTTGTTCGAGTGTTCTTTTTTCATTTTTCTCCTTTTCAACTTTAAGATGGTAAAAGTCTAAGTAAATTTTACGGTTTAGGTCTAGTTGAATTTCTCTACCTCCCGCTTAGCATTGCTGCTATAGCCGTTTCCGATTATGGGAGATATTTACCCAAAAAGGTAAACACCAGATCGCCACTTAAATCCGTACCTTAATCCCTAGACTTTCTTGCAAATAACTTTGCAAACATTCTAGAAGTTTTCCTTGACATACTCTTAAACTTTACTAGTCTTTTTTGCAAGTATAATTTCATAATTCCTATTAGTATTTATTTTGGCCAAAATTAACACTAATGCTAATGAATTAATCCCAACATACTCACTCGAGACAGGCTACACTATGCATATTGTGTCTTGGCACTCAGCATAGGTTTAACTTAAAAATAATTTCAAGCCTCCGCGAAATGAGGGAATCATATATATGCCATTACATACTACCCTTATTTCTTTACTCCCTAGGGTCACACAAAACTGGCATTTCGCGCAACACTAAGAAACTTCTTCGATGTGCCCTTTAGTGGATTTTTAGCCCCACCCTCGTAAAGTTATGTATGACTAGAATAATGCACCATCATGGGTATTATATCACATGCTTTGCAATTTCGCAATAAATTTCTTCATGAATATCTTCTATTGTGCGAATGTTATTATTAGTATCAACACAATTTATTTCATACCAATTATATTTTTTTGATACATAACAAGCAGAATTGTGAGAATCTATTAAGTGATTTTTATCTCTTTCATGTATATCTTTTTGTGAGTCATTTGTAAACTTATTTTCTCGATCTTTCATTAGTTCTATAGATTTTTCTACTGGCATATTTAAGAAAAATACTTCGGTTGGAACTGGTAGCCCATATAAATTAAATTCAAAATCCCATAGCCAATCTAAAAATTTTTCTCTTTCGGCTTCATCCTCAATTTTACCTGCTTGGTGCACCATATTTGCTGTTGTGTATCTATCTGCTAAAATAATTCCCCCATTATCATAGAATTCTTGATATTTTGTTTTAAATGTTGCATATCTATCTGCGGCATAAAATGTTGATGCAATATATGGACTAACTTCTTTTGCATTTTTTCCGAATTCACCAGACAAATACATTTTTACTAGTGATGAGCTTGGGCTATCATAGTTTGGGAAGCTAACCGTTTTATACTCAATGCCTTCTTTGTCTAATCTTTCCTGAAGTTTCTGAAATTGAGTTTGCTTTCCGCTTCCATCTGTTCCATCTATTACGAATAGTTTTCCTTTTTTTTCATCATTTTTTTTGTTAAGCATCTTATTTATTGACGCTAAAATATCATCTGTTGTTGCATCAAAATCATCTTTTACTAGATTATACATTTTTACTACCTCCCAAAATCTGCATTGTGTCATTTAAACCCGGAACCAATGACACAAAATGTGTCACTCAAACCCGGAACCGTTGACACAAAAAAGCACTAAATATGCTAAATAGATTACTCTACTTATATCATATTTAGTGCTAGTTGTAAATTACTTTACAAAATTTTGTCTTTAGTCTTTAAAATTTTTCTTATGTTTCTTATTTATGACTTTTTTCTTTATGAATATTATTCCTATGCTTAATACTGCAAGTGCTGATGCTACTGATATAGCTAATATGCTTGTTTCTGTATCTATTGGTGCATCTTCGTTATGTCCTCCTGTAGGTGATGTTACTACAGCGTTTTGTCCTTGATAATATAATGTTTTGTATGTTTCCATTACTGTTTTGCCATAATCATCTTGTCTAATTACATCAATTATTTCTGCGTCATTTGATAATTGTATTTCAGAATCCGAAGCATTTACCATCGTAGTTGCTGAATATGAATAAGATTTTGATTCTCCTGCTGCTAATGGACTTTTCTCTAGTTTCTTTATTTCTAGAATCTTGTTACCTTCTAATTTAACATCTCTAGTAGTTTTTTCCTCACGATTTTCGTTATAATACCATCTTTCATATACTGATTTAAGAATTTTGTATTTTTCCCATTCTTGAGTGGTTGTTGTTCCACCTGAACTATCTTTTTCTGTTGCATATCTTTCGAATCCTGCTTCTGTAATTGTTTCTGCAGTGTTTTTACTGTCGTCGTAAAGTTTGCTTTTCTTATTAATATTGTCATTAATAGCATCATTATAGTCGTCTACTGATTTTATGTATTCACAATCTTCAGATTGGGACATAAGATCGAATTTTTCACTTAAATAGTCGTATACTCCTGCAGGTGTTAATTTTACAGGATTTGTCTGCCAATTGTCTTTTTGATGTCCATATATATAGTAATTTTCATTTTTATAGTCTTGTTCACTACTATTTGTTACAGTTAACTTATAAGTTATTTCTAGTTTTACTGGTAAATATTCTTTATCTATTTCAGATTTTATTGATCCAGTAGGATCTGTTTCAGATTCTGGTAAATATACAGTATAAAGAACATCATCTACGTTTTTAAATGTCTTTTTACCATCTTTTACAATTACTTGTGCATCTACAACAACTCTATCCTGATTATCAATTATTCTTACTTTTTCTACTTCTTTTTTTAGTTCCATTCTTTGTTTTGGTCTTTCTATTAATCCAAAGTCTATAGAACTAATATTATATTTAAAGATTTTACCGTTTTCATCTTCTTCATAATATATACCTATAACATTTCCATTTTTTATCTTAGTATTTTCTTGTATTTCAACGCCCATGTCTAATTTATTAGTGTATGACATCATCTGATCAAGATATCCATCCTTATAAGTATTATAGTCTTTATATGAAGCTGGACGACCTTTATCAACATCTTGTCTCGTCTCCCAATCATCTTTAGCTTCTGACCAGTTAGTTTTTTGAGCTTCGTCTAAATACCACACATCAGCAGCTAATTGATCATTTTCTAGTTTATATAATGTTGATTTATATTCTCCTACTGATATTACTTCCTTGCCCCCATCTATAGAAATTATTTCAGTGCCTTTATTTCTACCCCAAATATACCTAATTAGATAATCTCCAGGCACAAATCCAGTTAGAGTAAATTTACCATTATCATCAGTTGAAACCGTCAATTTACTTTCTGCATGTTCACTTCCAAGCCATCTATTATTATAATATGCATTTATATCTCCTTCTGATGCTTCTTTCGCAGTTTTAGTGTCTGATTTTAATGGGTCTATTTTTATTTTACCATTTGAATCACCTAATGGTACTAATTGAACTGTTACATTTTCTATTTTGTTTTCTCCGTCTTCTCTTAATCCATTACCTATTCTTTCATTATTTTTAAGACTGTCTTCTGTTGGAGTATCTTCAAATACAACACCTGATATTTTTCTATCCTCTGCTAATACAAGTTGTAATCCTGGTGCGCTATCTGAATCATCTTCTGCCTTTTTTAAGTTAGGATTATTTGTTGCCATTGTATTTGGAACTGAATCCCAATCAAATCCAGCATATAAGCTATTAAATTTATCTGAATATACTGTGTAACTTGTAATTTCGGCATTGTTTCTAAATTCTTTATCTGAATACAATTTATGCTCTATAAAATTATAGAAATTAGCTTTAGGCAATTCTAATTTTATATAAATGTATTTTACACAATCTGAATTATTCTTTGGTGCAAGTTCAATACCATCTTTAAATGTGATTTCACGTATTTTGTAAGATTCATTGTCTTTATCTGTTCCTAATGAATAATTTCCTGTTGTTTCACTTCCAATTGTAGCTGGTATTTGCGTTTTACATTCTTTATCTGAATATACTTTCAAATCTGTCCAGTTAAAATCACTTGAATAATATTCCTTGATTTTATTTACTTTTGTATACAATGATTTAGAATCATTTACTAAACCAATTGCATATGTGATTGATACATTTAATTCTCCATCAGTATCAGTTCCTGAATTATCATTTAATTCATACTCTACATCTGCTTTATGTACTGCCAACTTGTATTTTAAATCTGAAGATATTGGATTTTCTCTTTCAAATTCAACTCCTAATGTTGTTGTAACTTCTGCTTTAGTTCCTTGATCATCTCTTAATTCATCTACCGCTTTGTCTAGTTTTTGTGCATAATAGTATGTGTATTTTTTACCATTTATTTTTATATCTGCTGAATATAAATCTTTTGATAATGCTAAGTCTGGTTCTTCTCTTCTATATACACCTAAATTTAGATTTGGAATTACTTCTAGTAATTTTTGTCCATTATCTTTGTATCCCTCTGATGCATTTGTTTTATTTGACATCAAGTTATATGCTCCAATTATGTAATTTGATGAAATACTTGCTTTTATTTGGAAATCTCCTTGTGTATTAATTGTTACTAGTTTATTAGCTTCGTCTCTTGTCCAATCATTAGCACATGTATTTCGAGAGTACACTCTTTCTTCAGAAGAATCAGCTCTATAAGTTAGGTTAACATTTTTACCATTATAGCTTAAAGACTGAGATTCTCCTGTTAATTCTGTAAATGCGTTGTTCAATTTATTTCTGTCTGCTTGTGTTTCTGTAGCTTTTGATGTATCTTCAGCTGGTATTCGTACTTTTTTACTTCCTAGTGTTATAGATCCAGTATAACCTGTATCTTGTTTAACATTTTGATATATTACACCATCATATGAAAATTCTATATGATATTCTGAAAGTTTATCTATTCTTACTTTATTAAATAGATAAGTTCCATCATTTGCTGTCTGCATTTCCATTTTTCCTGTTTGTTTTGCATTGCTAACTACATTTCCTTTGCTGTCAACTAACCTTACCCATATATTTTTTATTTTATTATCTTGTGATGTATATTTATTATCTATAGTTTTCTCATTCTTACCTTGCTTTCCATCTTCCCATACTTTTCCTGATAATGATATATATGATTGGGTATTTTTATATCCTACATGTGTAACTACAGATTTTGTATATGGTGCTACATCTTGAACTTCTCTGGTTAAAGTAGTATCTACTTTCTTACTTCCATTAGATTCTATATATGCTAATAATAATGCTTCTGATTCACTTTTTGCAATATATCTTTCTGTAAAGTTCTTTTGGTCTAATGTATAATATAATTGCAATGATTCAGGAATTTCAACTTCATATACAGAATAGGTTTGATAATCTATTGGCATTTTCACTACGTCATATGTTACTCCTGAATTGTTTGTGTATATTGTTGTTGCTTCTTCAAAAGTACCATAACCTGTAACTTTATGTGTATTTTCATCTATAATTAACCAACCATTATTCTCTTTTCCTGTAGTTTTTATTTTAAATCCAATTCCACTTAATGGTACATTTGTTAATTCATCCTCTTTTTTTACGTTTAATGCACCATAATATTGTTCGTTTTCTTTGGTTTCAACATATACGTCATATATACCGCTTTTGTATTCTCCTTTATTTTTTAAGTTATTTATAAAGTTATCATCTACTGTAAATTCACTAACTAGAGTTCCCTCATAAGTAGTTCCATTACATGTAAATGTTTCTAACTTATATAATTCATCATAAGGACCTACATCAATTTCGTATATTCTATATTTGCTACCTTTCTTTAAATTAGGCACTACTCTTGTGTAACCTGATTCTTTATATGTTTTACCATCTAGAGTATATTGCTCTCCTGTCGTAAATGTGTATTGTGGATCATCTTTGTTCAATGTTTTTTGATTATTATCACTATTTCCGTTTATGTCTACCCAATTTCCTTTAGTTACATCTAATATAGCAAATTTTACTCCATCTAGATTTCTTCCATTTTTATTTGTCTTACGCATTTGTATAGTAACAAAGTCTCTTTTATTGGTTGCCTCCCAAGTAAACACACCATTGTTTCCATTATCTGCTTTTAAAATTCCACTATATACAAGTTTTCCTCTATTATTTGAGTCATAGCCAAACGGTCCTCTTAACTCGTAAGGTAATTTATCATAGTAATACTTTAACTGTTCTGGTATGTTGACTTCATAAACAAAGTATTGTCCTCCATTGTCTAGTCCGCCTAAAGTTTCTGTATTACCATCTTTATCTGTTTTTAAAGTATAACTACCTTCCCAAGCTCCATAAGTTATTGTTCCGTCTTGAGCCTTATGTACCCATCCGCTCTCTTCTCCTTTCGCGCCTCCATATTTATATACTTTAAATTCTACTCCTGTAAAATCTAATGGTCTATTCAATGGATCTTGATCTTTTTTATGCCCTTTTAATAAAACATAATCTCTTGTGTTTATGGCATTGTATGTATATACGTTATAAGCTGAACTAGTCGTAATATTTGTCCATTCAAATCCGCTAGAATCTTTTGTTGTCGATCCAACTCCAGTATTTGGACAAGGTTTTAATTTTGGTGTTGTTCCAAACCAATTAGCTGTATATTTATAATATTTTGTAAGGTCTTTACGATTTTCTGTATAAACCTCTGCTATACCATAATCCCCTGGTTCAAGTCCACCCATAAATTGCTTTCCATTATAATAACCTATTCCGGAAGAATCAGTTATAAAGTATGCTGGTTCATAATTTGTTCCATTAAGTTTATAATACCAATCACCATAATAAACAGTATTATTAATATAATGAACCCATCCTTGACCTTTTCTATGTACTGCAAATTTTATTCCTTCTAAACTTATAGGATTTCCATTTTCATCATTACTTATTTCGTGTGACTTTTTAATTCCTATTGCTATATAATCACGATCGTTTATTTTTGAAAATGTTTTTGTTTGTCCCATACTTAAAGAACTTGCTTCACCTAATTGTTTTAACTTTACAGTTGTAGTTTCTCTCCACCATGTATTTGTATATTTATAATATTCTTTAAAATTTGAATTTTCAGCTTCAAAAACATAATAATCTCCTGGCTGTAAATTATATAGAGTTTCTGTATTTCCATTTGCATCAGTTGTTAATTTCACTAATTCACTAGTGTTTGTATTCCAATTTCCATAATAATATCCATTTGAATTTTTATGTAACCAACCACTACCACTTTTATTCAAATAAAACTCAATTCCATCTAGTGCCAAATTATTGTAATCATATCCTGGTTTCTCGTGTGTTTTATGTATTTTTGCATTTCCTGTCTGTATAGTCCAATATAATAGACCTTCCTTATCTTTCTTATTACTGTCGTTTTCAGTAAAATATTTAGTAGTTGCTAGTGGTTGTCCATTATCCTCTGCCTTTGCCACTTTATAATAAGTAGCATTGGTAGTTTCTGTATATTCAATCTTTGAAGATACTTTGATTTGTTTAATTCCTGCTTCAAATTTGCTTTGCAAAACTTTTATATAATACGTCGTATTACCGTGATTGACCATTATCTTGATGTGGATTAGATCCATCTGCATTACAAACCTCTGTAACTGTATCACTTATTCCTCCATCACCTATAACTTCAAAAGAGAAATTTTCACATTTATATTTTCCAACATTTTGTATTCCAAGAGGTCCGATTATATATTTGTCATTTTTAGCAACTATTTTTACGTCTGCATCTGTGTTAACTTTCTCTAAATACCATTTATATTCGTCACTTGTTGTTGTTGAAGCTTGTCCTACGTAAAAAGGTCCTGTAACTTCTGTAACTGTTTTTGTAATGTTGGTCACATTATCCCATATATCTTCGTTTTGACATTTCCATGTATATGAATTTCCATTAACTGTATGTGTAAACGTAGTAGCCCCTGCTCCTCCGTGGCCATGTTACATAAATCTTATCGCCTACTTGAAAGAAGTCTTCCTCATAGTCATATGCATTTGAGTTATTTATTCCAAGAATTAATAATATAATAACTATTCCGAAAATTTTTATTCCTTTAAAAATTTTTCTTTTTTTACCTAATATAAATAGTATTATAGTTAGTATAATTGCTATTACTGCTATAGATATATATATTATTAATCCTGTGCTTATAGAAATAATTAAATCAGTACTTGAAGTATTATCACTTTCATTATTATCTGCTATGTTTGATTCATTTTTTATATTTTCTATTGTTATTGTATTTGTAAAGGTTCCTACACTTTCTGAGTTTGTCTGTTTTTTTACTTTTAATATTAATTCTACACTCTTTCCAGCACCTATTTTTCTAGTTGCTAAACTAGTATTTACAAATCTTCCGTCTGAATCTTTACTCCATGAACCTTTAGATTCTTGTGCCAAAGTAAACCCTGATGGTAATTTACTTACTACTTTTCCTACTGTTCCAGCTAGTTCTCCATCATTTGTAATTACAATTTTGTATGTTGCAGTAACTGTTGCTCCATCAATTTCTTTTGATCTTATTTCTGCTTTTGCAATATTAGAATCATTATATGAATTTTTCTTTTCTCCACTTTCAGTTTTTACACTTACATTAGAAATATAACTATTAACCTTAAGATTAAAATTTTTATTTTCAATTAGTCCTATATCTATATTTGAAATATTTGAATTTACTCTTATTAGATCTGTTACTGCACAAGTTATTGTTTCTCCATCTATTTCTCTAGTACTTTTTATTGCATCAGAATTTAAATCACTAATAATTCCTGATTTTTTGTATTCTGTTAATCTATATTTGTTTGTATCATATTTAAATACTACAATATAATTTCCTGTATTTATATTTCCAAAAGTATATGCCCCATTATTATTAGTTTTTGTTTTATTTACAGTTTTACCATTTGAATTTATTAATAATGTCTCAATTCCTGATAATAGTGTTTCATTATCTTGCCTTTGACCATCTTCGTTTGCATCTTTCCATGCTAATCCTGATATTGTTTGTGTAGTTGAATTTTCCGAATTGTTTGTATTATTTGGATTATCTGGGTTACTTGGGTCATTTGGATTACTTGGATTACTTGGATTGCTTGGATTGCTTGGGTTGCTTGGGTCATTTGGATTATTTGGGTTACTTGGGTTACTTGGGTTACTTGGGTCATCTGGGTTATCTGGATTACTTGGATTATCTGGATTATCTGGATTGCTTGGGTTCTCTGGATTATCTGGTTCTTCTGGTTCTTCTATATTCAAATCTATTAATCCTATATCCATATTTGAAATATCTGCATTTAAATAAAATATATCTGTTTCTCCACATATTACACTTTCACTACTATCTAACTTTCTAGCATTCTCTGTAACATCTGAATTCAAATCATCACTAACATTTGTTTTTTTATATTGAGTCAATTTATATTTTTTGGTGTTATACTTAAATATAACTATGTAGTCATCAGTTTTAACATTTTCAAATACATATTTTCCATTATTATCAGTTTCAATTTTATCAGCTATTTCTCCTTTTGAATTCAATAATAATACTTCAATTCCTGATAATAATTTTTCATTTTCTTGCCTTTGACCATCTTCATTTTCATCTTCCCATGCTAATCCTGATACTGTATATTTGTTTCCTTCTACCTCCTCTATATAGTCATATGGTCTTATGATATGTGATACTGTGTTTGAATCCAAAAATTTATTATAACCTATAACATCATCTGTCTCTCCATATATAGTTTTATATAAGGTTGCTATATTGTTTATTTTTGTTTCATTAAATACCTGACCTGCTTTAACTTTTGCATTTACTGTTACTGTTTTTCCATAAGGTACTACAAGATGTAAATTTACATTTGCCTCTTGTGTTCCATCTTCCAAATATATTGCGTTTTCAATATTTTTACTTTTTTGTGTTTCTGTATATTTAAAAAATTTTTCCTTATCATAGAAATCTTCATCATTATCTATGTTTTCATAAGCAAATTCATTATATTCCATTGATATTGGCTCAACATCTTGTGGTAAATAGTCTCGTAATTCTATTTCGATACAATTTTTTTCAAAAACCGTTCCAGCTGAAAATATGCTTGAATCAATTTTAGAGGTATTTTTTACTTCTATTTTATAATTAATTTCTTCACCATATTTTATTTTTTCTCCTTCTGTATCGGAACTCATTTTTATTGAGACACTTGGATAGTAAAATGTAGTTAATAGCTCATTTGATCTATATTTGTTGTTAATTGTAAAATTATTAAATAAATCTTCATAATCATTATCACTTGTCTTTAGAGTCGTTTCTTTATTAAATTCTGCATATATAAAATATTCTCCTGGCTGTAATGTTATCTCGTTAGAATCTCCACCTTCTCTTATAATTTTATGTGTAATAGTATTATTTATACTATAAAATTTTAGTTCCTTTGCTAAATCCCATTTTAATGTTACATTCTCGCTTTTGCCATTTTTACTTTGTATATTTAAAAAGATGTTAAAGCCCTTAATTCCTCTTCTAGTTCCTGTTGCCAATATTTCATATTCTGCTTTTTCAATTTTATGTGTTATATTATATTTTGCTGCTAAATTATCTGCAACATATGCATTAATATCTGTTCGAATTTGTTTTTCTGCTTGACCTTCTTCTAAATTATTTATCTTAACTTCATAATATGTATTTATGCTCTTTCCAGCTTCTAATGTTCCTATGGCAATTTCTTTATTTTTTTGTTTTTCATCAAAATTATAATTACTCTCTACATCATATTTGTTAAAATTTCCTACATATTGTGCATAAGTTGTTCCTTCTGGAATAGCAGCTACAACTTTAACATTATCAATTGCACTCTCTGTAGTATTTGTCAATTTAACATTATATTTTATAAATTCTCCTTCATAAACTGTATCTCCATTATTTAGAGTAACGTTGCCTCTTGCAGGTGTAACTTCCATTTTAATTCCATCAACTGTAACATTTTCAGTTTGTGCTTCACTTGATAATTGTTTTTCTGTGTTAAATATCTTTATAGATTTATTTGATTCAATATTAGTTGTCTCTTTTTTAAAGTTTTCTAGAGAAATGTCTACTCCAAAGCTTCCTTTTTCTTTGGTTGCTGAATTTGAATATGCTACGGCAATTTTTGTATTTTTACTTTCAAATTCTTGATTTAATATAATTGTTGCTGGAATCGTTATTTCTGTTCCTTCTGCTATATCTTTTGATAAATATTCTTTTTGTTCTCCTTTAAATACTAATTTTATTATTTTATTTTTTTCGTCATATTTTGTTTGAACTAAAGTTAATCCATTTCCATAAGTAAATATTGTATCATCAAAAATTACTTTCTGGACTTCATCTGGTAATTTAATTGCTACTGTTGGATTTTTAAATAAGTTATGTTTGCTTTCGCTCGCTAATAATTTTACGTTAAATTCAATTTCATTTTGTCTTTCATTTGTCCAATTAGCTTTGTTTATAGTTAATTTTACTGCTGTTTTTGAATCTTTTATATCAATTTCGTTTGTTTGTTCAAAATTATAAATTTCTTTTGGTTCTACTGTATTTGTTGTTTGTGTATCTTGTGTTCCTTCTGTCTTTGCTGTTTCATTGTCTTGGTTTATATTTTCTACTTTTACGTTATTAATACTTGTTATTTTACTAGTAGTTTGAATTTTATTAAATTCTGCATCTTTAACTTTTTCTGTTATTTGTTTAATATTATTTATTTTTATTGTTCCTACTTTTTGTGGTTTACTAAATACAACAAATAGTTTTGATACTTTTTTGTCATATTTTATTTCGTAGTTTCCACTTTCATCTGTTTCTGTTTCTTTATTTATTTCTCCTATAATTTCATTATTTTCATTTAATATTTTTAAGTTTCCATTTTCTCCTAAAATATCTAAAACTTTATTTTTGTTAATTATACTTGAAGTATATATCATTTCATCTGTATCTATTTTTTCGTCATCTTTTACAAAATTGCTTTTTATTTCAACTTTAGTTTCATCTGCTATGTCTTTTTTGCTTATATCTATTTCCACATTTTCATTATAATTTGTTCTATAATTTGTGTCATTTTCAGCATTTAATTTTATAAATCCATTGTATATTTCGCCTATTTGTACATTGCTAGAAATTACATTTGAAACATCTTTTTCAAGTTCTATCTTTTTATCTATTGTGTTTTGAATTTTTGCCTCTTGTTCTGATGCTAATATTGTTTGTAGCATTCCTGTAATATTTAATTCTCTTTTTAATGCTTCTTCTGTATAACAATTTTCATCATAATCTAGGATAACACTTATTTTATCTTTAGCGTTTGCTTTGTAGTCTTTGTATATATTTCCTTCGGCATCTTCTGTATTTAAAATCGCAATCAAAAGTTTTCCTGTACTTGAGTCATATGAATATCTTACATTTTTTCCTTCTGGATCTCCATTAGTTAATTCTGTACTTTTTTCTATTATTTGAGCACTTTCAGGGAATTTATCATTAATTTTAGGCACATTTATTAATATTCCAGTAGCAGCTATTGGAACATAATCTTCTCCTTCTTCATATTCAATTGCATTTTGTATGTCTAATTTCAATAGACTTCCTTTTTGCCCATCTAAGTTATAGTTTACATACTTCTCTAAGCCTATACTTGTTACATTTTTGACTTTACTAGTATCCACTTTGGCAGTAAATGCTGCAATAACAGTAGTTACTAGCACATAACCTAATATTGCGATAAACAAAATGGCTATAGAGATTGTTTTAAATTTTTTCATACGATTTTCTTTCATTTCATGCCTCCTAAAGTTTATTGTTAAGTTGCTTTTTACACATTACAACTTAATTTTATATTAATATTTTTGTTTTTTTTAGTCAATAAGCTTATTTGAGCTATTCTTCTAATATTACATGAATTAACTCTAAAGCTACTACGGAAATAGTTTTCGGGTTTTTTTGCTGTGCTTAAATTAAATTTTTATTACATTTTCATATCATATAATTTTTTTCAATTAAAAATATTTTCATTAAATTGCAAACTAGCTATTTCCCTAGCTTTTTGCAATATATGACTAATCCAAACCTGGAATCTTTGACACAAAATGTGTCAACCAAACCCGGAACCAGTGACACAAAAAAACAAGTAGATTTTTAAATCTACTTGTTTTTCAAAAAGTTATATTATTTTAAAACTTTTTTCTTAATGAATACTATACCTGCTCCTAAAATTGCAACTGCTGCAACTGATATAATTATTATAGCTGTATAATCTTTATCTTCTCCAGTAGGTGGTGTAATAGTTATCCATTCTGATTTGTTATAGAATTTACTATATTCAACAATAACGCTTCTTCCTGTTTCTCCTTTTCTAATTACATTTTCTATTTCTACATCATTGTCAAATCTTATATCGTTAGTAGTTGATAATAGTTGTTTTCCAGAGAATTTAATTACTTTTTCTTCTCCTGCTTTTAATTCAATTTCTGGTTTTCCATTTTCTTCAAATTTTGACACTACTCTGTTTTCAGTTATTAAATTTTTAAATGTTACTTCTGTTGATTCTTGCATTTCTTCTACGTATTCTTTAAGTGTCTCTTTTGTTTCACTACCAGCAACTTCTTTTACAACACCGTTAACTGTTTCTCCCTTATCATTTTTGTATGAGTATGAATACCAACTACTGCTTGAATCGTTTTGAGCTATCATTGTAGCTGTTTTTTCTGATACTGTTGGTACTTTTGTTTCATCAGATTCATGTTCTAATACTTTCCAGTTTATATTTGCTTCTACGTCTGCATTTAATCCTTTTAAGTAATCATATATTGCTGTTGCTTTTAATGCAATTGCTTTGCTTTCGTCTACTTTTCCATATAAGTAGTAGTCTTTAGAAGCATAGTCTTTCTCACTAGTATTCTTTACAGTTATTTTGTATCCAACTATTGCAGAAGTTCCACTATCGATAAGGTCACTATCTGTCTCTCCTCTTATATATCCATAACTTGGTCCACCAGTTACAGAACCTGCTTGAACTTCTAATTTGCCTTCATCATTTACTTTAGCTTCTAATATAACTTGGTTTGCATCTGTTACTAATCTTAATGATTCTACAGATTTTGATATTTCCATATTTTGTCTTGGTCTTTCAATTAGACCTAAATCTATATTTTTAATGTTAAATTTATATACAGGTGCATCGTTTACTAAAACTTCTTCATAGTCTTTTAATTCAATTCCTACTTCTATTCCTTTAGTATCTGATTTCATTGTTGCTTTATTTGATACTCCATTTACATCTGATACTTGTTGACTTAATACATTTAATAGGTCAGCATTATTTTTATCTAATTCTAATCTAATATCATAATTATCTAATGCATCTGAATATCTTGGGTCATTTTGTAAATACCATGTTTTGGATTCTTTTTCTTTTTTGCTTTCATCTGTCCATATTGTAGATTTGTATGAATCTACTGTAATGGCTGTATCTTTTCCGTTTTTTACTACTGTACCTTCGCCTTCACCCCAAGTATATTGAACTGTGTAGTCTCCAGGTATGAAACCAGAGATTGTATATTCACCATTTTCATTTGATTTGCTACTTTGATCAATGAATTCTTTTTTCTCTGAATTATATACTTTTACTTCAGTACCATTGCTATCTAATAATCTTACTTTTACATTGGCTATTTTGTTTTCACCATCTGCATATTTTCCATCGCCTATTCTTTGTTGATCATTTTTATCTTTGTCACTGTCTTCAAATACCATACCATTTAATGTTCTTTCTCCAGCATCTACAACCTGTAATCCTGGTGCTTTGTCTGAATCATCTTCCATTGTTTCTGCTTCTTTATTAATGTCTAAATTGTTTGGTATTGAATTTGTGTCAAATCCTGCATATAAGCTATCAAATTTATCTGAATATATTGTGTAACTTGCAATTTCTGCATAGTTTCTAAAGTCTTTAGTAGTATCAAGCTCTTTGCTTGCCATATTATAGAAGCCTTCTTTTGGTAATTTAAATTGTATATAAATATATTGTGTTGTTTGTGGTTCTACTTGAATGTTTAAATTATCAAATTTAGCTGATTTATAGTTTCCACTTGTACTTTCATTTGCCTTATTACTTAGTACTTGTTCTTTATTATTTTCTAAAGTGTACATTTTTGTGAATTCTAATTCTTTTGAATAGTATTCATTTAAGGCATTTACTTTTCCATATAGTGATTTAGAGTTATTTACTAATCCAACTTTATAAGTAATTGATACTTGTAACTCTTTAGATTTATCTTCATTTTCATATGCAGCATCTGCTCTGTATACTGGCATTTTGTATTTTAAGCTTTCATCTATTGGGTTCTTTCTTTCAAATACTACTCCGACTGCTGTTGGAATTGCATCTTGATCTAATCTTTTTTCATAACTATATACATATGTTTTTCCATTTATAGAAACATTTGCTGTACTTACATCTTTTACTAAAGCTAAGTTTGGTTGTTCTCTTACATATAATCCTAAGTTAACATTTTTTATTTCTCTAATTATTTCTTTTTCGTTACTTGCTTTTAATTCTTTGTACTTGCTAGATAAATAATCGCTTGTTGTATCACCTTCTATTGTAAAATCTCCTAATTTGCTTAAGTTTACAATTCTTTGTGATGCATTTATACCTTTATTTCTGTCACATATGTTATTTGAAGTTACTACTGTATTGTCTCCATCTTTTTCTTTACTATATGTTAATGTAATGTCTTTTTTGTAATGTAATTTTTGTCCTTCACCTGTTAACTCTGTAAATGCATTATTTAACTCTTTTCTTGCTTCAGCTGTTTCTGATGCTTTTGATGTATTTTCATCAGTTATTTGCGTTGTAGAATCAGCATTTGGTGTTATTACACTCTGATATGTTACACCATCATATGTAAATTCGATATAGTAATTTTCTAATTCTTCTATCTTAACTTTTTCAAATTTATATTTTCCGCCATTTGATGTTTTGGTTGTTTGAATAGCTTGGTTAGTTGTTTTATCCATTAATTTTACTTCTATACCATTTATCATGTTATCATTACTGTCTAATAAACCATTAGTTGTTTTTTGGTCTTTTCCTACTGCTACTTCTTCCCAAACATTTCCTGATATGCTTATATAAACTTGTTTATTTTTTGCTGTCGCAGTAAATTCATGTTCTTCATTTGGTTCAACAGTTATAGTTCCTTTGAATAATCCCTTTCCTCCAGTATCACTGCCGTCAATTATTATTGGCTCTAATTCTTGATATATATCTTCATATTCGCCTAAACCTGTTTCATATACATCATATTCTCCTAAAGGAATTTTTGTAATTTTTGGTGTAAGTCCATCGGCTCCTGTTACAAATTTAGATCCCTCTTCAAATTTGCCTGTTACTCCTGTAACTTTATTTTGGCTATCTACTTGAACCCATCCAATTTTTCCTTCTACTTTACTATATAATTTAAATTCTATTCCACTTAAAGGTAATCCTGTATCTTCGTCAATCTTTTTAAGAATTAATGAAGTATAAACTTGTTTATTGTCTACTGTAACACTAAATTCATTTTCTTTATTTGCTTCAACAGTTATATTTCCTTTGAATAATCCCTTTCCTCCAGTGTTACCACCTTCCATTCTTATTGGCTCTAATTCTTGATATATATCTTCATATTCACCTAGGTCTGTTTCATATACAGCATATTTTCCTAAAGGAACTCTATAAATTTTTGGTGTAACGCCATTGTTTACTGTTACAAATGGAGATGCTTGTTCGAAGTCGTCTGTTACTCCTGTAACTCTGTTTTCGCTATCTACTTGAACCCATCCTTTTTTTCCTTCTATTAAACTATATAATTTAAATTCTATTCCATTTAAAGGTACTCCTGTATCTTCTTCTATCTTTTTTAGAATTAATGTGTTAAAGTCTCTATAATTTATAGCTGTTACTGTTGCTGTCTGACCTGATTTTACTTGTACATAACTTTGAGTTTTACCAGCATCATTTTTTATAGTTACTACTTTTGCATTGGCTTTTACTTCTTTTCCGTTTTTGTCTGGTAATGTTATTTCTTTTAATTCATAGTAATCTTGTAATTGTGATGGTATAGATGTTTCATATATTTTATATTTTCCAAGTGGTAAATTATCTATTGTTGGTACTACTCCGTTTTTATCTGTTTTAAATTCGTTTTCGTCTTTCTTAGCTGTTTCGAAATCAACGTATGATATTTTTCCATTATTTACATTTATATATGCTTTTTTACTTTCGCTCCATACCACAAATCCTATATCTTTTAAACTTACATCAGCATCTTTAAATTGGTCTGTTTTCTTAATTTCAAGTTTACCAAATTTTGGTACTTCTAAATCGATTGATGGTTTTTGTGGTTTATCTTCTGCCCTATATATGAAGAAGTTTTGGCTAAGTCCACCACTTACCATTAATAATCTAGCTTTTACTGAACTAATACTTTCTTTAGCTGTAATTTTTATAGATTTTATGTCATCTATTTCTTTGTCCAATACTATGTAAAATTCTTTTTCATCTACTACTTTGTCAAAATCTTCTACACTTTTTCCATCTGTTGATATTCCAACAGCATCTATGCTACCATTTATTTTTATTTCTCCAATTTTACATTCTCCTGTTAATCCTAATTTATATGGTCCTATGAAGAATTTTCCATCATCTGATGTAAATGAGCTTACATTATCTTTGTCTGTTTTATCACTCATAGCAGCTGTTTCTTTACTTCCTTGTTTAGCTAATTTTGTCGCTTCTTTTTGAGCTTCTGCTAATTTCTCCCATGCTCCTTCATCATATGCAGAATATGTTGATGGTATTAAATAATCTGACAATCCTACTTTAATCA
Organism: uncultured Clostridia bacterium; assembly: GCA_947630545.1. Classification (GTDB taxonomy): domain Bacteria; phylum Bacillota; class Clostridia; order TANB77; family CAG-508; genus CAG-269. The sequence goes on along the minus strand of CANRHX010000001.1, from coordinate 51,325 downwards.
TTTGTTTTAGATAAGTTTCTTTTAAGAATACTCCTGGCATTGCTGCTTTATATGAATTTTTCATGTAAACTGCAGGATCAGTAGATACACTAGTTTCATTGTTTCCTTTTTTTGCTAAATAAGCTAACATTAGTATTGGTTTTACATTTTCATTTGAGAATGAATATTCTTTATTTGTTGTTTTTCCATTTTTATTTATACCATATACTCTTATGGAATTTCCTGAAGTATTATTGTTTACATCTATTACATTTACAACTTTGTATGTTCCTTTATATGCTCTTTGATGGGGGTCAACACAATATCCTCCAGCTTTGCTAAAACTTATATCTCTTCCAGATACTATTTTTTTGTTAACTACATCACTAGGGTCAAAATCATACCATGATGAATTTCTTGTGCAATCAATAACATCATTAACTGTTTCTGCATCATCAATTGATTTTGCAATATTTGTACTTACTAATATACTTATTAATAATATAAATGCAATTAATGAAAATGCAATATTTCTAATTAATTTTATCGATTTTTTTTGCATTATGATTTACCCCCTTTCTCTTTTTTGTATAAACTATTATACCTGTTGCGGTTAATGCTATTATTGCTACTATAGTTCCGATTGTATATCCAATACCTGTTCTAATTGATATAATTAATTCTGCCTCACTAATATCATCTTCTCCTTGTATAGCGTTTCCAGCTTTTGAATCTTTATCTGGTATTGATAAATCGTTACTTGATTTTGCAATTTCAGCTTTATTTGATGTTAATCCTGTATTATTTTCTGTCATTGTTTTTACTAAGACTAATTTAATTGTTTCTGTCTCTCCTGGATTAATTATTTGTTTTGATAATGCTGTTGTATGCAAGTATCCATCTGTTGATGTATACCAGTTTTTATTAATTTCAGAGCTAAATGTTAAATCTTTTGGTATATAATCTATGATTTCATTAGCATATCCAGCAATTTCTCCTTCATTTTTTACTCGTATTGAGTATTCAATTAATACTGTTGAACCTGCTATGTTTTTAGCATCTATTTCTAATTTTGCTAATTGTTCATTGCTATATTCTTTTACTACTGTTCCTGATGTATTTTGTACTGTAACTTTTGTTACGTATTTTTGTAAACTTAAGTCAAATATTTCATTTTCTATAAATCCTGCATCTACATTTTCTAAACTATCTGTAGTAAGTTCTAATGTATCTGTTATTCCATATTTTATATCATCATCATTTGAACTTATTTTACTTGTTATAATATCAGAATTTGTCTTTTCTGTTGCGCCACTTACTCTATATTCTGTGTTTCTATATTTTGTGTTATCAAATAAAAATGTTACAATATATTTTCCATTTGGAATGTTTTCAAATATGTATTCACCATTTGCATTTGTTGTAACTTCTAATTTATTTCCTTGTGAATTTGTTACATATTTTCCGGTAGCAACATTTGCAAGTGATACTTTTATTCCTGATAGCATTTTCTCATTTGTTTCCCTAATACCATTTTTATTTTCGTCTAACCATGCAACACCTGAAATGCTTCCTTTCATTTCAACTTCCGCTGGTATTGTTCCTGTTCCTTCACTATTTCCTGTTGTTCCTGGGTTAGTTGTTGATCCTGGATTTTCTGTTGTTCCTGGTTTCTCTTCTGAACCTGGATTTTCTGTTGTTCCTGGATTTTCTTCTGTTCCTGGTTCTTCTTCTGAACCAGGATTTTCTGTTGTTTCTGAATCTTCTTGGATATTAGCTTGTAATTTATGTGTAACTTCGTTTGTTTTTATTTCTTTTTCTAAATAATTTCCAACTAATGTTGCATAGTTTGTAATTTCTTCTTTTCCTGTTTTTGCTTCATCTATTTCAGTTTCTATATATACATCTGCTTGTTGATTTTTATCTATTGTAATAGTTTCCACAATTGCATTATCTGTAATATTTTCTATTTTTGTTTGTTTATCTCCTATTGTGTAATATGCATTTTTTACAACAGCAGCTTCTGGGACAAAGTCTTCTATTGTTATTCCATCTGAATTTTCTCCAACATTTTTTATTGCAATTTTATAAATTAATTTATCTCCTGTTTTTAAAATTCCTGTAGCATTTACAACTTGTTTTGTTTCTAATTTTGTTGATAATGCTTGTTTTAATGCAATATCTACTTCATTAGAGTAATATGTGTTATTGTTTACTGTAGCTGTATAGTTAATTGAAACAGATTCTTCTTCTGGTTTTCCATCAATTGTTCTTAAAGAAACATTTAATTCCTTTGTTGCTCCTGATGCTAGTTCTTTAACATTAAATACTAAATAATTTTTGTCTTGTTGTATAATTTGATAATTGTTACTAGGATCTAATTCATAAACTTCTACATATTCAAATTCTTTTGGAATTGTAAACTTAACTGATATATCTTTTAAAGTTTCATTTGATGTATTTTTTATTTCAAATGTGTTAGCAAATATATTATTTTCTACTGTTCCTATTTCTTTTGATACATTGTTTGTTAGCCCTAGTTTTAATTGTGCTGATTTTACTTTATTAGATTTTTCAGATTTTAATGTTTTCATTCCATCTGCTTGTACTTCAGTTACTACTTTTGTTTGTTGTACACCTTCTTTAACTCTTACTTGATATGTTATAGTTTTTGTTTCTCCATCTTTCATTGTACCTATAGTGTACTCTTTGCTTGATTTTTCTGTTTCTACTTCATATGTGAAATTTATTTTTTCATCAGGTCTTGCTGTATTAGTTTGTTGCTCTGTTTGTTCTTCGAATATATTTGCATTTTCATGATTTACTACAAGTTTTATATTTTTTACTTCTTTTCCTGTATTATTTAATATTTTATAGGTATATCTTATTGTTTGCCCTGCAAATATTTCATCTCCATCTTTTAATTCAGTATTTCCTGATTTTATATTTAATCCTACTCTTAGATTTTCATCTTTTTCAGCATTTGGAGTTGTTGGTGTTGTTGGATTTGTTGGTCTTGTTTCTCCTGATTGTTCTTCTGTTCCTGTATTTCCTGATGTTTCTGGTTTTTTATTTTCATTTTTGCTTGTTCCTGATGTCATTTCATTAATTTGTAAATTTTCAACCTTTTCATCACTATCATATATATAAGAAAGTTTAAAGTTTGGTAAAATTTGAGAAATATTTAATGTGAATTTTATTCCTAACATTTCTTTACTTTCTAATTTATTATCTTTTAATATTATTTTATATAATTTTGCATTTTCAAAGCTATCATTGAAATTTTCTTCATCTTGTGAATATTTTATTTCTATATTTGCCTTTTTATTTTTATCACTAGAGAAGCTTGATTGGAAACTGTCTTTTATTCCTTTTTCAAATTCATTTTTAGATAATTTTACGCTTGGCATTGTTCCAATTATAGCTATGTTTTCAACTGATTTTCCATAATTGTTTATTAATCTAGTTGTTAATGTTTCTGTTCCATTGTTTTCTGTTTCAAAGTATGCAGAAATAGCTGCTTTTTTAATAATTCCATAAGGTGCTTGGACTGATACATCAGTAGTTGCTGTATATTCTTTATTAGCACTATTTTCGTTTGTATATTTCATTGTAATTTTTGTATCTCTTGATGTTGCAGAATCATTTAATGTTATTTGTGCATTTACAGTAATTTTTATACCTTCAATAAATTTATTGTTATATTTGAATTGCTCACCATCTAGTTTTACTAATATTGCTTTGTTGTTATCAACTACTTGTGCACTTGCTATTTTTAATTCTTTTTCTGCATATAAAGCAGATACTGAACTTAACTCAATTTTTGTTACTTCATCTGGCAATATGATTTTTACTGTTGGCTCTTTTAGTAAATCTGTATCCATTGTACCTGTTTTTAAAGTTGCAATGAATTCAATGTTGTTTGTACTTGTTGTTGAAAGTATATTGTTGTTATTCATTGTTATTGTTGCTTGTGTTACTGTTTCTTTTAATCCTGTTGTTGCTGACGCAGTTGATGTTCCTTCTACATTATCTGTATATGATTTTATAGTTGTTTCTATTGCATTTATTGTTTTTAATGTGTCTTTTTCATATCCAGCATTTCCTTTTATAGCTTTAGTTGCTAAAATTGTTAATGTTCCTGGGTTTTCTGCTGATGTTACTTGAATTGTTACATTGTGTGATCCTTTAATTCTATCATTGTTTATTACTATGTTTCCATTTTCATCAGCTGAACTGGTTGAGTTTATTACAAATTCACTTAATTCCTTGTTGTCTGGTATTATTTTTAAACTACCTTTTGTTCCTAGTACTTTAACTAGTTTTTCTTTATTTATTCTTATTTCTTTATATTCGGTTTGATTGTTTGTGCTAATTTCTTCACCATCTTGTGTTTTGAACTTATCTCCTGCTAACTCAAATGTTGATGTAATTCCATCTACATAAGACATTTCCATGTTATATTCTTCTGAATATCTTGTTTCTTCTGAATTAGCATACATATAACCTTTATATACATCTCCTGATGTTGATTTTGCACTAACACTTGCTATAGTTCCTTGTGGCTTATTTGATTTATATGTTGGACTTCCTGTTAATTTTTTATCATTGTTAAATAGTTTTGTTTCTATTTTTGGTTGTATTTGTAGTGGGTCTTCTAATTTTGTTATTCCATCATAAACATATATAACTTTATATGAATTTCCAGATTTGTTCCATGTAATGTTTTCATCATCTATAAAATTATTTGTGAATGACATTGTTTGTGTCTCTATACTATCTGTTATTTGATTTACATCTAGTTTGTTTCCATCTACTAAAACTGTATAACTTGGAGTAATGTTATCTATTTTTGGAAGATTTACTGTTACTGTTTCTGTTTCTTTTGGGAAATATGCTCCTTTGTATGTTGATTGGATGTTTGCTTGTACTAATGTTTTATTATCAAAATAAATTACTTTCTCTATTTTTGTACTATAGTTTATTCCATCTGTTTGTTGTGCCCATGTTAATTTTGTTTTTATTGTATCACTTTGTATATTTTTTGCATTTTCAGAGGAATTTTTATATTTTCCTGAAAGGTTTATACTATTTTCCCTAGCAAAATAAGAAGTAGGTATTTTTTCTGCTTCTTCAAATTTAATTGGTAATTCTATTTCTATAACTCCATTTTTACTATCATTATAGTTTATTTCATTTAATGCAATTTCATTTGTTTTGGTATTGATATTGTTTATAAATTTATTATTAACTTTATCATCCATTATTTTGAAATTTGCATTGTCTATTTTTATTTTTGCATCTTGGAGTTTACCTGCTTTTAATTCTAAATTTAAATAAAGTTTATCTCCTTCTGATATATTTGCTGTTTTTTCAGTTACTTTTTGATCGCCATTTTTAAAATATGCTTCAAATATGATTTTTCCTCCTTCTAACTCAGTTGTTGTGCTTAAAGCATATACTGTGCTTGTAGCAACAAAAATAAAATTAGTTGCTGTTAAACATAAAACTAAAACCACGGCAATTAATCTTTGTAATAATTTCCCTTTCATATTTCTTCCTCCTTAAAATTTTATTCCTTAATATAATAATATATAATAATTTTTCTTACAGTCAATATGTATATTTTTTTAACTTTGTATATAGTTACGGAAATATTTTTAACGCAAATATTACTTTTTCGTTAAATTTTTATTACATTTATATTACAAAGCAATATTTACATATCAACCTATCTTATATTATACATCGTTTTTACTTATTTTTCAACAATTTTATTGAAATTTATTAACTTTTTATGTAAAATCTTCCCTTTTTGTAAATTATACTTATATCATAATTTAATATGACTACTTTTTATCAATTTGGTACTTTTTTAATTGTTAAACATATAATTATAATAATATATTAAAATTAGAGGTGGTTTATGTGGATAATAATATAAATCCAGAAATAATGAATAATATAAAAAATATGGTGGACAATGGTAATATATCTGATGCAATTTCTCAAATTTCTCCCGAAATGATAGAAAATTTTTCCAAAATGATTAACTCTCAAAACCAGAATCAATATAATGAAAAAAAACAAAATAGTAGTTCAAATAATTCAAGTAACTCTAATAATACTACTAGCTCTCAAAATTCATATAACTCTAGTTCTTCTGGATTTGATTTTAGTAAAATAGATATGGATACTATTCTAAAAATGAAGTCAGCTATGGAAAAAATGAATGATAAAAATGATCCTAGATCAAATTTGCTTTATTCTTTAAAGCCTTATTTAAGACAATCAAAACAAGAAAAATTAGATCAATATGTGAATTTGCTTAATTTTTCAAAAATTGCAGATATATTAAAAAATGATAAAAAGGAATGATAAAATGTATAATAACCCTTTTTTTGATTTTCCATATTATAGGAATTATTATTCAAGAAATTACTATAATCGAAAGCCTATAAGTACTGATTCAAAATATAATCAAAATAATGTAAACTTACATACTTCACAAGAAAACGTTAAAAAAAATACTACTAGTATGGATTCTAGTAGTACTTTAGATGATAGTAAGGATTATGATAACCGTAATTGTAAATCTGATAGCCAAGCTTATATAAATATTTTAGGTATAGAATTATATTCTGATGATATACTTATACTGTGCATCTTGCTTTCTCTTTACCTTGAGGGAGTAAAAGATGAAATGCTTTTTATTTGCTTAATATTAATTCTACTTACTTAATTTATTATTCAATTACTATTTTATCATCTTCTATATATAAATATGAATTTTTGTGTAATGGTTCTTCATCTCTATCTATTTCCCTTACTATATTTGCTATTCTAACTTGAACTGAATCAAATACCCCTGCAGCAATAATTGCTTGTTTATTTCCTTTGGCCCCAGCATGTGCCAATCCCCTTAAGTTTCCTAAAACAACTATATTGTCTGATGCCATTATTTCTGCACCTGAATTAACATCTCCAATTATTACAATACTACCTTCAACTTCCATCTTTTGTCCAGACCTTAAAGATCCTCTATGAAATTTCGTTTCAGAAATAGCTATCTCTTGGTCAAAGGTTTTCTTTATGCTTGCTAGCCCTAGGCTTTTAGGTGTATCAAATTCAATGTCAACATCAATATTTTCTTTTATAATATTCTGAAGTTCATCAATTTCTTTATTTTTTAGAATCTTCCCTGAAACTCTTATTGGCGTCTTATCTTCTTGATATAACTTTTTTAACTCTGGTAATTTCTTTTTTAAGCTTTCTATTATATTTTCATAACTTGCATCTTCAGTAATTTTTATAATCAATTCATTCCTTTTTAAATTAATACTTATGCAATTTTTCATCTTCTACATCCTTTCATTTTTGTGTCATCGGTTCCGGGTTTGGTTGACACATTTTGTGCCATTGGTTCCGGGTTTGAGTGACACATTTTGTGTCATTGGTTCCGGGTTTGAGTGACACATTTTTATTGTAAAATTTCAGTATAAACCTTAGCAGATAAGTCTTCTTTTATATCTTGTGTATTCATTCCAAAGTATTCTGCCATTATATCTCTTACAACCTCTGCTGTATAATTTCCATGTCCACCATTTTCAACCATAACTACTATTGCTATCTCTGGATCATCAAATGGTGCAAATCCAACAAACCAAGCGTTTACTTTGTTTCCTGGCGCTTCTGCTGAACCTGTTTTTCCTCCAACTTTTATGCTAAAGTTTTTGAATATGTTGTATGCAGTTCCACCTACCTCTTGTGTTACGGACTGCATTCCTTTTAGTATTACTTTTAAATAATCTTTATTTATAGTAGTTCCATCATCTTCCTCTTCTGTTAAGTTCAACCTTTTATTTATATAGTTGTCTATTTCTTCTCTTGGAACTTCTGTACCATCTGCATTTATTACTGATTTTACTATTGATACATCTACTTTTTTTCCACCATTTGCTAAAATACTTATATATTTCGCCATTTGAAGTGGAGTAAATTCATTTAGTCCTTGTCCAATTACTGAGTTTAATGTATCACCTGCAACCCATGTTTCTCCTCTTGCCTCTTTTACTTGTTTGCTTGCTAATACCCCTTTTGCTTCATCACCAAGTTCTATTCCTGTTTTACTTCCTAAACCAAAGTATTTAGCATATTTTACTAGCTTATCTATTCCCATTCTTTTTCCTACTTCGTAAAAATAGTAGTTACATGAATTTTTTATTGCACCGGATACGTTAAGGCTTCCATGTCCAACATGATAATCTGTATAGTACCAACAATTCCAAGTTCTATTGCCAAGTTTGTATACTCCTGTATCATTAATTCTTTCTGTAGTTGTTACTACTCCAGATTCTAATGCTGCAATTGCTGAAACCATTTTGAACGTTGATCCTGGTGAATATGATACTTGCATTGCTTTGTTGACAAGTGGATGATTTTTGTTATTATTGTAATTGTTCCAATCTTTGGTACTTATTCCATCAACAAATAGGGCTGGATTATAGTCTGGATAACTTGCCATTGCAAGAACTTCTCCTGTTTTTACGTTCATTACAACTGCACTACCTGCTTTTGCATCATATTTTTTTCCAAATCCTCCACTTGCAATTTTCTTTATATTTTGCTCTAAAGCTTTTTCAACAATTCTTTGTAAATTTGCATCAATAGTAAGTACTATGTTTGAACCTGCAACAGCATCTTTGGTTACATATTCTCCAGATGATGTTCCATCAACCCCCATATCAATTTGCCTTGTTCCGTTTTTACCTTTCAGGTATCCTTCAAATGCATATTCAATTCCTGTTCTTCCTATTATGTCATTAATGTCATATTCATCTTTGTTCTCTTCATATTCAGTTTGATTTATTTTCCCTGCATACCCTAGAATATGAGATGCAACAGTTCCTGAAGTATATTGTCTTTTGGGCTCTACAACTATATTTATACCTGGAAATTGATCACTTTTTTCACTGAATTCAGCAACTGCTTCACGTGATATATTGTCTGCCAATCTATATGCTCTTGTGCTACTGTAACCTGTTTTAGATATTTCATATCTTAATCCTATTATTTTTCTTGCATCTTCAAGATTAGTATTCTTAACTTCAAATTTCTCTTTGTATTCATTAAAAACTTGTTCAGGAGTTTTACCAACTGTTATACCATTTTCTTGTTGCCAATTTGTAAGTTCTTCTCCTTTTATTGTGTATTTATATGGATTTACTTCTATTGGAAATGAATCTGGCTCATACTTTTTATATTTTGTTAATGTATTTACTATAGCTAACATGCAATTATTTAATGTTTCTGAATCTACTTTACTTTTATATAATTCTAATCCAAATGTGGTCTCTGATGTAACAAGTACACTTCCTGTTCTATCTAATATTTTACCTCTTGCAGCCTCTAATGATGTTTCACGCGTTAGACGTGTATTCGACTGTTCTCTATATTCCTCTCCATGGACTATTTGAAGGTTGAATAATTGCACAATTAGGATTATACCAACAAAATATGTTATAATCGTTGCTATATTAAATCTTAAATTAATGTTGTTTTTATTGATTACCTTTTTTGCCAATTTTTCACCTCCATTTTTCATGATTAGTACCGGTAGTTCCTAATTTGTGTCATTCAAACCCGGAACCGTTGACACATTTTGTGTCATCCAAACCTGGAACCGTTGACACAAAATTAAAAATATCTTGTCAAAATTTTGTCTCCTTGATATTCATGTTCTATATAATAACCAAATTTTTTAAATAATGGATAAATTATTATTGTTAGTATTATATTATAGATTACTTCTATTACTAGTATCTTTAAGAATATTAGAATTTCTAAATTCATATCTAGCATAAAATAATTTAGCATATAAACTATTAATTCATATGCAAAAGTAAGTCCTCCTACCATAAGCATTATTGTTATTCTGCTGTCTTTAGAAAAGTTTTTCGCAAATATACCTGCTGTTAGTCCTACTCCCCCTAGTGTTATAGTATATAATCCTATTTTATTACCTACGAGTATGTCTAACATTAATCCTACTACAAGTCCATAAATTGATCCTTTATTTCTTCCTGAAAATAATCCAATAAATAAAATATATATGACAAAAAGGTTTGGCATTACACCAGCTATGGTAAACCAATCAAAAAAATTTTCTTGTAAAAAATATATTAAAAACGCTATTATTATTAAACTAAAGTTTATAATAAATCTTTTCAATTGGCACCTCCTTATATTTTTTATAGTTTTTATATTTTCTATATTATTTATATTTCATTTTTATATGTTTACTGATTTATTACTAATACACTATTTAATTTATTAAAGTCTACTGATACTGTAACTAATGCATATCTGTCTGTTAAGTTTTCTGTGTCTACTACTTTTTTTATTGTTCCAATTTCAAGTCCCTTTGGATATAGCCCGCCTAATCCTGATGTTTGTATGGTATCGCCTTGTATTACACTGGCTTCTGTTGGTATATACATAGCTTTCAATATTGATTTGTCTTCTAATGTTCCTTTGCAAATAATTGATTCTTTTGTTGTACTAAGCATACTGCTTACAGAGCTTGCAGGGTCTATTATTGTTTGAACTTTTGCAGTATTATCTGTAACTGATATAACATGTCCAACAAGTCCTTCTTCTGCAATAACTGTCATATTTTTACTTACTCCATCACTAGAACCAATATTTAGAGTTATTGTTCTTGAATAATTGCTTATGTCTTTATTTATGACATCCCCAGGAATTGTCTTGTAATTACTATATTTTTCAGTTAAACCTAGGTATTCTTTTAGTGTTTCATTTTCTGTTTTAATGCTTTCTATTTCTTTTAATGATTTTTCTAGTTCTTTATTCTTATTTTTAAGTTCCTCATTTTCGTCTTTTAATGTATTAATGTCTGTAAAAAAAGCATTGTCTCCACTGATTTTATTTTTTAAATAGGTAAATCCATTCTGAATTGGCATAATAAGCTTACTTCCTATATTTTCAATGAAAGAATTTTCACCATCATTATTTGAAAATATTACAATTAATATTAATAGTATTATTGTTATTATTATTCCTAATACACCATGTTTTTTATTTTTATACATTCAAGTTTCCTTTCTTTTATCTTTTTCTTTTAGAATTCATAAGTACAGATCTCAATTTTTCTATATTTTCAAGCACTTTTTCAGTGCCCTTAACTACTGTATCTAACGGTTCTTCTGCTGGATATACTGGCATTTCGGTCTCTTGCATTAATAATTTGTCTAGATTTTTTATTAATGCTCCTCCCCCTGTAATAACTATTCCTTTTTGCATTATATCAGCAGATAATTCTGGAGGTGTTTTTTCTAAGGTTATTTTTACTGCTTCAACTATTTTATCAATTGATTCTTGCATTGCTTCTTGAATTTGCGTTGAATTTATTAAAATTGTTTTTGGTAGTCCTGTTGCCAAATCTCTTCCTTTGAGTTCCATATTAATTTGTGTTACTAAAGGCATTGCAGATCCTATCTGAATTTTTACTTGTTCTGCTTGAGTTTGACCTATTATTAAATTTTCTTCTCTTTTTATATAGTTAATAATATCTTGATCTAATTCATCTCCAGCTATTCTTAATGAGTGACTTAAAACTATTCCTCCTAGAGAAATAACTGCAACTTCTGTTGTTCCTCCTCCTATATCTATAACCATGTTTCCACTTGGTTCTCCAACATCTAGTCCTGCTCCTATTGCGGCTGCCATTGGTTCTTCTATTAAGTATACCTCTCTTGCGCCTGCTTGAATTACAGATTCTTCTACTGCTCTTTCCTCAACCTCTGTAATTCCAGAAGGAACTCCCACTACTACTCTTGGTCTTCCTATTTTATGCCTGTTTGATACTTTTTGTATTATATTTTTTAGCATTAATTGTGTTGCTGAAAAATCTGCTATTACTCCATCTTGTAGTGGTCTAATGGCTTTAATTGTTTCTGGTGTTCTTCCGAAGCATATCTTTTGCTTCACTTCCTGTTGCTATTATATCTCCTGTTTTACTGTCTAATGCAACAACTGACGGTTCATTTAGCACTATTCCTTTTCCTTTTATTGTTACTAAAATATTTGCAGTTCCTAAATCAATTCCTATGTCTTTTGAAGCTAAATTAAATAATTTCATTTTTGTTATTCCCTTCTAATTTTTTTGCAATTTCACTCATAATGCTAGTATATTCCATATCTCCTATTACTATGTGGTCTACAAGTTCTATACCTACAGTTAATGCTGCCTTATATAAATGTGCTGTTATATCAATATCTTTTGAACTTGGTTTAGAACTTCCTGATGGGTGATTATGTACTAATATTATTTTGGGAGCTTTTGATTTTAATGATTCTCCTAATATTTCTGGTATAGAAAAATTTGCAAAATTATTCCCTCCCATTGCTATATTCATCATTTTCATTATTTTATTTTTGTTATCTAGCATTACCAACTTTACTATTTCTTTTGTTTCGTATTTGAATTCACCAAATAATATTTTTGCCATATCTTCTGGCTTTTTTATCTGGACTTGCTTATAGTTTGATGGTTTTGTCATTCTTGTAGCTAGTTCGCAAATAGCTTTTAATTGTATTGCTTTTACTTTTCCAATACCTTTTATTTGCATGAATTCTTCTAAAGTCATGTTTTTTAAAGAATTTAATTCATCTTCTTTTGAGTTATAGTTTAATTTTAATATCTTTTGTGCTAATTCAAGTGATGTTTCATTTTTTGTTCCAGTTTTTATTATTATTGCTAATAATTCTGCATTTGATAATGTTTTTTCACCATATAATTCTAGTTTTTCATATGGCCTTTCTGCCATTGGCAAATCTTTCATTTTTATTGCCAAGTATAATTCTTCCTTTCTTGTTTATTATTAGCCCCTATACTTAACTAAATTTTTCTATATATGAAAATTGCTAATGCCAATCCTATTATACTTGCTATATTTATTTTTACCATTAATGCAAATGTAAGTGTTAATACTCCTAAATTTAGAACTATTGGGCTTTGAAGTCCAAATTCTTGTCCAAATCCTATCCAATTTAACCAACTTACTTGTTTTGCTAATTCTCCTAGTAGCCCACCTATTACTAAACCTGATAATATAAATATTAGTAGTATCCATATATTTTTTTCTTTTGTTGCCATATTTATTAACATTCCTTTCCAAAATTTAATTTGTTCATTTTTATCTTACGGCTATTCCTTTTTCAAGTATATTGGTATTATATATTTTTTTATGATATTTTTCAAGTGTTATTTTATTTTTATATATAGTTACCAAAAATTACTTCTTTAAATATAATACAGTACGTAGTATAATTAATTTAGATATTTCTTATAGGAGGTTGGCTGTTAATGAAAATTGAAAAGCTTACAGAAAACAAAATTAGAATTGTTGTGAAATTAGAAGAACTAAAAGATAGCAATTTTAATGTGGAAGATTTTATGATGAGTAATGTAGAATCACAAAAATTTTTATTAGATATTTTAAATAGAGCAGAAAAAGAAGTTGGCTTTAAAACTCAAAACTGTAAATTACTTGTAGAAGGTTTTTCCTCTCTTGATGATGTTTTTGTTTTTACAATAACAAAATTTGCAGTAACCAAAAAGAAGAGAAAAAATTTTAAATTGCAACGTAGCAAAAAATCCCATGTATTGAAAAATCCTATTTATCAATTTTCTACTTTTGAAGAATTTTGTTGTTTTTGTGAAGTTTTAAAAAAATCTAATATTCCTATAAGTAGCATAGCAAAAAAGGTTTCTTTATATTTGTATAATAATACATATTATTTAGTTTTTTATAGTTTAAATCTAAATTATAAAAATTTTAAGAAATTATTTTCATTTTTAAGTGAATTTGCAATTATTGTTAGGCGTTCTAGTAATTTTGAGGCTAAATTATTTGAATATGGTAAACCAATTATTAAGCAAAATGCTTTTAAAACTGGAATTAAATATTTTGCATCATAGAATAAAACTTATTTTAAATATGTAAATTTAAAATGGTAAAATACTTAGAATATAAAGTATGCCTAAGATTTTTTTGTTAGAAAATCTTAGGCATTTAATATTTTAATAAACGTAATTTTGTGGATTATATGCTATACCATTTACTCTGACTTCTAAATGCAAATGTGGTCCTGTTGAATTGCCAGTTGAACCTACTGCTGCTATTGTTTGCCCTTGAGTTACAGCTGTTCCGGCAGATACGTATAATTTACTACAATGGCAATAATATGTTTGAACTCCGTTACCATGTGAAATTACAAGCATATTACCATATGATCCTTTCCAACCAGAAAATGAAACTGTACCAGATGCTGCTGCTTTAATAGGTGTACCTTTTGATGTGGCTATATCTAAACCAGTATGTGCTGAACTTCTAATACTACTCCTTACCCCAAACCTAGATGATATTATTCCAGAAACTGGTCTAATTAACGAAATTCCTATACTAGCTTTTCCTCCAGATGTAGTAGTTGCAGTATTAACAGAACCTGTTGATGCATATCTACTATAAGAAGAAGTTGTAGCTCTTGCTACAGTTATAACTTTAGGTGGTTCTTTATATAATTTTGCAACTGCTTTATCTTGAGTTGTAAAGTCTTTTAATTCTGTTTCATATTTTTCTGCAATTGAAAGTTTTGATGCATTTTGACTGTTTTTTGATTTTAATTTTTTTATAATTTCTTCTGCATCTTCAAACTTTGAAACATATAATTTTTCTTCTTTATCTTCTAAAATTGCATAATATCTATAATACTTAATCCCGTCAGCTGTAACCTTGTTAAATATTTCATCATCATTTGTTTCTACATCTCTTTTTAAAAGACACATTTCATATTCTGGCATGCTTTGTATTTGGACAAATGCAAGCTGTTTATCTGTTCCGATCTCCGCTTTCTATGTATTCATTTATTCTTTCTTGCAATTCACTTTTATTTTTTGTATAACCAATTTCTACCCCATTAATTTTTACACTATATGTTGTTTGATATAAGAATATTAATATTCCTGCAATTACGAAACCTGCTATTGCAAGTAGTATAAATATTTTCATTGACCTTCTTGTGTGTATTAATATTTTTTTAAACATACTATTACTCCTTGTTTTTAGTATTTTGTGCTTTACACTTTTTATCTATATTTCATAGTTTTTGTAATATTTGTTTTATTATTGTAATAATATTGTAACATTTCTTTTTTTGCAAGAAGTTATAATTCTAATTAACATCAATTTTCTTTTATTTTTTCTTTATATCTTAATTTAATTTAATTTTTCTTACGTTTTCGATATAAAATGATTAAGGAGATATAGATTTCCCTATATCTCCTTAATTTCATTTGTTTTATTGTTGAACTTGATTTTTAACATTATCAATTTCGGTTACTGTTGCTTTTGCAGCTGGTTGATAATATCCTTTTGCTTGTGCCACTTTAAAAAGTTCATATTGGAAGCTTTCATCACCATTTCTAATTTGTTGTAATGTTTGTCTAAGTCCCATATTTTCACACTCAGTAATAGCAGTTTCATAAGCTGTTAGATCTGACTTTACTCCTGCTAAAATGTCATTTACCATTGTTTTTTCGTCCATAACTTTTCCTCCTTAATTATTTAAAAAACTCATTAATTTCTGTTTAGTATTTAGTGCATCTTGTGCTGATTTTGTAAAGATTTGTTTTATTTGTGGATCAACCGCTTGTGATGAATAAGTATTTAATTTTTGATATGCAGTTTCGTGTGCTCCTATTAAATGTCTTAAATGTTGTAATTCTAATTGATTTAGATCTTGCATAATTAATCATCCTTTCTAAATATTTTTATAGATAAAGTATTTCCTTTTTTTTTAATTTTATAATTTCTATGTAATTATTTCTATTGACATTAACCGACAAAAAAAATATAATTTATGTGAAAGGAGATATTTATGAATTTAAAAACCAATGACAAACTTATAAAGCTATTAGTTCTTCTAGTTATTGCTTCTACTTTTATAATTTTTTTATCTGGCTTTAGTTTTGCAGATGTTGGAAGTTTTGAATCTTATGATAGTGGTAGTTCTAGCTCTTGGGATAGTGATAGTTCTTGGGATAGTGATTATTCATCATCTTCAGGTGGATCTAGTTTTATATTTTTTTCTAGTCCTGGTGGTATAATCTTATTTATAATAATAATAATTATTATTGCCGTTAGTAATAATAATAGAAATAATAGACCACATTCCTCAATTCCAAATCCAAATTTAAACCCAACTGCAAGAAAATCTGAAGATCAAATTGTATCAGAAATTCAGGCTCATGATGAATTATTTAATAAAGATGACATTATTGCTTGGTCAAAAGATTTATTTGTTCGTTTACAACAAGCTTGGACAAAACGCGATTGGTCTGAAATTAGGGTATTTGAAACTAATGCACTATTTGAGCAACACAAAAATCAGTTACAAGGCTATATTGATAACAATACAATAAATGTAATGGATAGAATTTGTGTTAACTATGCTAATTTGTATGATTATAGAATTTCTGGTGATAAAGAACTTTTAACTATAAAATTAAATTCTCGAATGCAGGATTATATAATTGATGCAACAACAAAACAAGTCATAAAGGGAGATAAAAATATTGAAAGAACAAATTCTTATTTTTTAACTTTTGAAAGAAAAATGGGAGTAAAAACAAAGCCTGGTACAACTGCAGTTAACACTACAAATTGTCCAAATTGTGGAGCTCCAACACAAATTACTTCAGCAGGAAAATGTGAATATTGTGGAAGCATTATTACAACTGGTGAATACAATTGGTGCTTATCTAATTTAGAAAGAGCATCATATTAAAAAATATTTTAAGAAAGGATATGTTAGTAAATAACTAACTGGTAAAAATTATGGGATTAATTAAAGCAGCCGTAGGTGCTATTGGTAGCACATTTAAAGATCAATGGAAGGAGGCAATTAGATGTGAAGATTTAGGAAATGATATTCTTATGAAAAAAGTTACAACTCCAACAGGAGTTATTACAAATAAAAGTACAATTATAGTAGGACCTGGTCAATGTGCAATTATATATGATAACGGTAGAGTTTTAGATGCTTCAGCTGAAGAAGGTATTTATACATTCGATTCTTCTTCATCTCCATCTTTCTTTGCTGGACAATTTGGCGCAGTATTTAAAGAAATGTGGCAAAGATTTACATATGATGGTGCTACTGCAAAACAACAAGCAGTATTTTACTTTAATATTAAGGAAATTATAAACAATCCTTTTGGAACTAAAACGCCTATTCTTTTCCAAGATTGGGCACATCCAATTCCAAATCAAATGACTGGAAAACTTTTGCCTCTTAGCCTAAAAATTAAATGTTTTGGAAAATATACATTTAAGTTAGAAAATCCTGCAGTATTTATGAATGAAATTGCTGGAACAGCTAGTGTATATACAAAAGATCAATTACTTGAGCAAATCCAATCTGAGGTTTTAGATTCTTTCCAAAATGTTGTTAACGAATTAGGTACTCAAAAATATCAAATTCCTGCAATGGAATTACCTAGCCAAACAGATGAAATTAAGGTAATGATGGCAAATTCTGTTTTTGATGAACCTATTAGAAATAGAGGTATTCAATTAGTTGGTTTTGCTGTTGAAGGAGTTTCTTTGGATGAAGAATCTGAAAGAAAAATTACTGAATACGAGCACAACTCTAATGCATATATGCAACAAGGTCGTATTATTGATGTTATGCAAACAGCAGCTGGTAATGCTAATGGTGCAGCAACTGGATTTATGGGACTTGGTATGATGAATATGCAAACTGGTGGTGTTGCAGGAAATGCAATACAAAGCACAGTTCAAGGTGCTTTTAGCCAAGAAGGTCTTGCAAACTCTAGAGTAAATGAAAATACAGTTATGCCACAAGATCCACAATCACCAAATTCGCAAGCAGCACCTGTACAGCCTGCAGAAGACACAAGTTCAGATAGTTCTGATGAATCAAAATCTGATTCTGAAGCATCAACTCCTAAATTCTGTTCAAACTGTGGAGCAAAATTATCACCTGGCACAAAATTCTGTCCAGAATGTGGAAATAAAATTTAATATTGTTTATAACAAAAAGGGGTTAAATATTGAAAAATTCAATATTCAATCCCTCTTTTTATTATGGTATATAAAATTTATAATTTATTTTCTTTTAAAACTTTTATAAATAATTCTTTTGTATTTTCATATGAAATAGTTTCTATTGCTTCATGAAAACTTAACCACTTTGCCTCAAGTATTTCACTATCTTGTTTTTTTAATGTACCTCCGGTTTTTTTAGCAAGAAAAAATACAACTTCTTTATTGTTTCCTTTATCTGTTATGTATTCTATAGAATATCTTTTTTTGCTATTTATTTCTACATCTATGTTTGTTTCTTCTTTTACTTCCCTTTTAGCTGTTTCTTCTTCAGATTCATCATGTTCAGTATGTCCTTTAGGGAAACCCCATGCTTGAGATAATTGTTTTATTAATAGAACTTTTCCATTATCAATTATGATACATCCACATGCTTTTTCCTTTATTCCCATTGTCTACTTTTCCTTTCTTAATTCCACTCTTTATATTTATTTATTTTACTTCTGTTTTCCATAAACCATGTTTATTGCAATATGAATAAATTGTTGATCCTGGTACATATTTACAATGAGCAACAGCTTCTTCTCCTTGTTTTAGATATGTTGTTACTTCTTTATCTTCAAATACTATACTTATCCATTCTATGAAGTGATCTTCTTCCATTACATGATTTACCTTTACAAATATTTTTCCATCTCTTACTTCATATGTTGGTACATGCTTTTCAACTGCTGCATCTACTGAATTTGGTTCTAATGTTTTCATTTCTTCACCACAACATTGAATTCCACATGGGCAATTACAATCTTGCAATACTTTTACTATTGCTCCACATTTAGTACATTTTTTAATTTTTAATTCTCTACTCATTTTAATTTCCTCCTCTTAATTTATTAATTTGTGCTTATTATATCATAATTTTTTATTATGTGCATATTTTTATAATTTAATATTTATAGGGCTTTAATTCTTCAATAGATTTCTTATATTTGCACTCATTGTTGATATAATATTATCCATTATGATTAGTTTTTCTTCATCATCTGCCATATACTGAATTTGTGCAGAAGCTAAAGTATAAATCAAGAAATCTGCAAATCTAACTACATTTTGATTTGCTACATTTTCAGCAATAAACTTTTTATAGAAAACATGATCTATATTCCATGAAATTATAATTTTCTTTCCTATTTGGCTCGTTTCAAAAATGTTTCCGGTTTCACCCATATGTTTTAATTCAAATTCTGCAACAGCATTTATATTTTCTGTTTTTATAGGCGTACGTACCTTTTCTTTCTTTGTTTCTTCTTCATTTTCATTATTCTTATTGTCCTCTTTATTTTCTTTAGATTCTCTAATTTCTTTTTTTACTTTTGGTAACGTTAATGTATTTGACATTTTATTTATTATTTTTTGTGCAACTGTATGTTCTTCTTTTTCTTCATCTGAAGTTTCAGTTACAGTTTCATATTTTTTTCTTACTGTTTTAATTTGTGGTGAAATTTGAACTCTTAATGCATTATCTATAGAATCTACCATATCAACACCGTTTTTTCTAAAGTTTACACCCATTGCAAAATCCATGTCAGATGAGAATGAAATTTCTCCTCTAAATCTATTTAAATCATTATGTCTTACTATTCCTTCCCAGTCTGGTAAATATCCAAATAAAATCTCTCTATTGTTTCTTAAAACTGAAAAACCTTCATTTTTCATATTTATTCCTAATTTAGTAGCAACTGGTCTTGGGCATTCTGGTAAAGATGCTATTTTTATATGTATTGTGCCTTGCCTTTCTATTCCTCCTATATCTTTCCATTTTACATCATAATCGTCTTCACTTATTAGTGTACCTGGAAATTCTTCATATCCTAGTCTTAAAGGATCGTCTGGCTCTATTTTTGTATCGTTTACCCAAAATTCAGTCCTATCCATAAATTTTCTGAAAATTCTAGATAAGTTTTTTATGATTTTTCCTTTTAATGCTGAAAATTCACTTAATTTTATTCCTATACAATCTTCTAAAATTACAATTGTTCCACTTTCATTATTTACAAGATGTTCAAATCGCATTTTATCTAATTCATCTGCTTCACAAAGTAATTTTATAAATGCATTTTCTCTTTTTATTATATTAACATCTGTCATACTTTTATATATGATATTCTCTTCCGTACTTTTCGTAAATACTGTTGTTCTATTTGCTAATGCAAGACCTGCAGTGCTTAGCCCCATTCCGAATTTTCCTAAATCTGATAATCCATCATGTAATGTGTCGGATCCTAATCTTAAGGCTTGATCTAGCACATCTTTAGTCATTCCTTTTCCATTGTCAACAATCATTATTTTTAATGATTCTTTTTCTTTTTCAAGCTGGATATGTATTTTTGTTGCACCAGCATCAATACTATTGTCGACAATATCTGTTATCGCAGAAATATTGTCATAACCAATGTTTTGTAATGCATCTATTAATATAGCTGCATTTGGTTCATTTGAAACCATGTTTTCTTTTGTGAATTCTTCTTTTCTTTTTTCGTTCATAATTAAACCTCCAATAAAAAAATCTATCTGATACCAGATAGACCTTATTGCAAGAATAAACACAAAATTACAGTATTTTGCGAATTGTTTTATTTTATAAAATTAATCTTGCAGATAAGGTGCTATACCGAATCTGCTAAGATTATACATTATAATTTATAATTTGTCAATTTTTTTTAAAATTTTTTTGCATTTTTTATTTTTTGCATGCTAATTAGAAAAATTACAAATATTTGATATTATTATAACAAAAATAGAAAGGCGATGTAACAGATGAAATTATTAAATAAGCTCAAAAAAAATATAGTAAAGAAAGAAGATGATAAATTAAATTTTAGGAAATTAGTAAATGAATGGCTAGAAATAAAGAAAATATCAATAAAAGAATCAACTTATTGCAAATATGTTTATTCTATTAATAGATATATCATGCCGACTTTTGGAGATATTGAAATAGAAGCATTGCAAAATTATAATTTTAATAAATTTGTAATAAATCTAATGGATGAACTTTCAAGCAAAACAACAAGAGATATATTGTGTATTTTAAAATCAATATTGGCATATGGAAATGAAGAATATAATTGTAATTTGAAAATAAAGAAAATTAAAAGTCCAAAACTAATGCAAGAAAAAGTAGAAATATTAAGTAATAAAGAAAGAGGAAAACTTGAGAATGCTTGTATTAGAGAAAATTCTTTAAAAAGTATAGGAATATTAATTTGTTTAAATACTGGATTAAGAATTGGAGAAGTCTGTGCTTTAAAGTGGGAAAATATTAATTTAGATAAGAAATTATTGTTCGTAAGAAAAACATTACAAAGGGTTTATGAGAATAAAGAAAATGGAACTAAAGTTATAATTGATGTTCCAAAAACAATTCATTCAATAAGAACAATACCTATATCAAATAAATTGTATGAAATTTTAAAACCGTTAAAGAAGAAATATAAAGAAAATGATTTTTTCTTGACTGGTAATAATGAAAAGTTTATTGAACCAAGAAATTATCAAAAATTCTTTAAGCAGAAACTTAAGAATTGTAAAATAAAATCTTATAAATTTCATGCTTTGCGACATACTTTTGCAAATAATTGCTTAGAGGTAGGAATGGACATAAAAAGTTTGAGTGAAGTTTTAGGGCATTCTAGTGTTGAAATTACACTGAATAAATATATTCATTCAAATTATAAATTGCAAAAGAAATATTTAGAAAAATTATAAAAAGTCGTGAAGTATTTGACTTAAGGGTAATTTAAATTTAAATAAAATTCTCTAAAAGCTTTTATTTTACTCACTTTGCGTAATAATTGCATTAATTTTATTTTTTAAATTTTTTGTAAAATTTTTTCTAAAAAATATTGTCAAAAGACTATTATATTGATATAATACGAGTTATAGAAAAGTCGTTAAGTCAAATACTTAATGTTACAAATGAAAGGTGGTAAAAGTATGGATTTTAAAGGAAAAGGACGTAAAAATGATGGAATTACATTAATTGCATTAGTCATAACTATTATTGTTTTGTTAATTTTAGCAGGAGTAACAATCGCGATGCTATCAGGAAACAACAGTGCGCCACAAAAAGCAACGGAGGCAGCACAAAAAGATGCTATAGCAGGAGCTAAAGATGAAATAGCAATGGAGGTACAAGAGGCATTATTAAATTATTATAATAATGAATATGTAAAAGGAAATGTAACAACAGGAGCAAGTACACGAGGAAAAGTGGTAGAAGCCGCAAAAGAAGCAGTAAGAAAAGCCAAAGAAAGAAATAAACAATTGCTAGAGTCATCAGGAGTAACAGATTATACAATAACATTAGAAACAAAATCATACACAGTGACTGGAACAATAGAAGAAAACGGTGGAATAACATGGAGCGATACAGTAGCATCAACAGGAGGTACTGGAGAAATACTTACGAACGCCGAGAAGAAAGAAAAAATAAATGATGCAATAGGACAAGATGTCAATTATTCAGGATATTCGTCAAGTTATAGTGGAGGTTGGAGAGTATTCTATGCAAGCGAAAAAGAAATGTTTTTAATTTCGACGGATATTGCGAGCAACAAATTTTTGGGTAGTTCAGGTTCTGAAAATACCGGTGATTTATTTGGTGAAAAAAATGCGGAAGCTGATTCAGGTTATACATATAGTAATGTAACATATGGAGCAGATTATAATGAAAGATGGAAGACAAAATTAGGTGGTAAATTAATTACAAATAAAAAAATTCGTGCTACAATTTATTTATGTGACCCAAAAAATTGGACAGAGTTTATATCAAAGTCAGCACCAAAAGGAACATATGCAGTAGGAGCGCCAACAAAAGAATTAATAGCATTATCTTGGAATGAGGCAAAAGAAACAGGAGGAAAAGACGCACCTTCTACTACTGTGACTTGGGAAGATAGTGATGTAACAGATGAAGGATATCTACAGGATAAACCATTTTATTTATATGACGATGGAAACGGCGGAAATCCAATACGAACCACTATATTAAATGGATTATATTACACAGGAAAAAGCTACTGGCTAGCTTCACCATGTGTTGGTGACGATGGACGGGTTATGTATAATAAACAATCGGCTATGTCCAACGGTAGCTACAGCTATACAGGTAATAGAGGAATCCGTCCGTTAGTGTCAATTCCAATATCTAATGTCCAAATTGAAGAAAATGGAACAGTAAGAATTGTTCCATAACCATTTTTACATCTTATAGAACAATTAAAAAATACACTTTAAATATTAAAAGTCTAATATTTGGAGTGTATTTTTTATGTTTTGCATATTTTACATAAAGTACTTTTTTGTGTTACAATCACTTTATATATTAATTTTATATATAAAATGCAACTATTTTAAATATTTTTTTATCTATTAAATAGAATCGCGATTAAAACCTATTTGGTACGAAAGGAGAAAGAATGGAAGAATTAATAAATAAAGCTATATCTGGAGATAAAAATGCATTTTCTCTTATATTTTTAGAACTGCAAAGTGATTTATATAAAATAGCTTTATCTAAAACTGGAAATAAAGATGATGCACTCGATGCAATACAAGAAACCATAATTATTACTTATAAGAATATGTCTAAATTAAAATCAAAATCATCATTAAAACAATGGATAATCAAAGTACTAATTAATGAGTGTTACAAGTTATATAATAAGAAAAATAAAGCAGATGTGATATCTATTCAAGACTCAAAATTTTATGATAATACTCAGGGAAATTATAATTCAAATGATATAGATGTTAATATAGAATTTCATGAATTACTAGACTGTTTGAATGATAAAGAAAAAATTATTATGATTTTATATTATAAAAATTTATATACGACAAAAGAAATATCTAAAATAACGAAAATTAATGAAAATACTGTAAAAAGTATTATAAAAAGGGCAAAAAATAAAATAAAAAATAATTTGAAAGGAGAATTAAATGAAAAATTATACGGATAAAATTATTTCAGATTCTTTAGGTTCAAAAGACGATATACCAAAAGAATTAGGAAGCAGAATAATATCTACAGTTAATAATTTATATGATAGCGACCAAGAAAAAGCAAATAAAAAATCATATAATAAATATTATAAATTAATAGCTGGATTATGTGCAAGTATTTTTATTACAACGGGCATTGTATTTGCAAAAGATTATTTAAAAAGCATATTTAACTTAGGCGAACATGGATATGGAGAACAACAACTTCAAGAGGCAATTAATAACAATTATATACAATATAGTAATGATAAATATATTGAAGAAAATGGAGTTAAATACAAATTAGAGCATTCTCTACTAAATGATATTAATTTAATATTTTCTATAGATTTTGTTACTAATTTTAATATAGATAAATTTGAAGATTTATCTATATCTGGATTAGAAATAAAAGATGAAAATAATAATCAGATTCATATAGATAGTGAAGAACAAAATATTTGGAAAAATAATATAGCCCAATCAATGAGATTTACCAAAATACAAAAATCAAATAATGAAATATCAGTAGCTTTTACTTTGGTTTCAAATCAATTTCCTAAAATTAATACTCTATATATAAGTTTTGATAAAATTACACTATACACAGTTGATAAAGGAATCGTTAATAAAAAAGAATTAAATGGAAATTATAATTTACAATTAGATATTGACAATAAATTTAATGATAGGGACACAACAAATTATGTATTTAAAACAATTTCAAATGACATTAATATTAATTTGGAAAAAGTAATATCAACTAATACAGGTTTAGGAATAACTTTTAATAGTTCTGATTATGAATGCTTTGGATACAAATTTCAATTATTAGATAATAATCATAATGAATTATACTCAAAGAAAAATGATATTAATACTATAAAAGATTCTAATAGCTATTTTGCATGGATTGATATTAATGATGACGTTAAAAATTTAGATAGTTTTATATTACAAATTACTAATATAGATGGTAAAGTATCATCATTTATTATAAATAAAAAATTATAACCACCAGTAAAACTGGTGGTTCTCGTTTCACAATAAAAAAGCACTTACCTTTTAAGGTAAATGCCTGAGATTTTAATTTTTTATAATTTATCTTCTAATACTACAATCATTCTTACACTTGTTAATTCAGATTCTAAAATATTGCCATAATTTTATATTGCAATAGTTTGGCCAATTTTTAATTGTTCAAAATTAATATTGGTTTCGTTCCATTTTATTTTAAAATTATCGCCTATATTATTTAATGGAACATCAAAATAATATTCTCCTCTATGATTTACATCATTTATATCAATTCCTTTAACTTTTATTGATTTTATACCATAAACTCCTGGATCATATATGTCTTCTATTGTAGCATAGAATGTGTCTGGATACATATGATGTTGATGGGAAGTGAGAATGCATCGATATAAAATCAAGCATTTATTATCTCAAAATCTGGATAAGTTGTATAAATAACTGGATAATATTAAAAGAATTTTTCATTATTTTTACAATTATATTAATTTTTTAATTGTAAAAAAACGACATTATGCTATAATTACTATGTATATGTAAATAAATATATGGAGGATATGTATTATGGAAGGAATAGAAAAGATATCTCTTGAAATACAACAACTACTTAAACAAGAAAAAGAAAAGAAACAAGACTTAATAAAAGCAAAATTAATGGAAATTCAAGAAAATGGAATATCAAACCAAACTAATTTGAGTCCTGATGAAATAGTAATGTTACGTTCTTTTTTAATAGATAATGGAAATCCTAAATCAACATGGATTCAAAAAGAATGGCATTATGATTTTGATTATGAAGATGATTTTATTGATTGCTATATATTAATAGGAGATAAAGTTTATTCGATATCAGATAACACTTTTATAAATAGGAATAATATAAAAAAAGATTATTCTAGAGATGATTTCTATAATGGAAGAAAAACTTTAGTGGGAAGCAAAAGGCAACTCACAGAATCATTAGATATTAATCAATTGTTTGGTGGTGAAAAAGGAATTAACTGTGAAGCTGACATAGAAAAAATAAATGAAGAATTACAACAATTATCTCAACAGATAAATGAGAAGAAACAAGAATTAATAAAAGTTAAATTAAGAGATATCCAAGAAAATGGAATTACAGAAAATTCTAGATTAACAAAAGACGAGATTGAAGAGTTAAGTAGATTCATAATGGAGAATGGAAACCCTAATTCAGCAATGGTTCAACTAGAATGGGATATGGATTATGTAAGTGAATTACAGAATAACGCAATTGAATGTTATCTAATGTTAAAAGATAGATTATATTCTGTATTACAAAATAGGTATATTAGTAAAAAGTATATTCCAAATGATACAGATTTATCTTACGATTCTGGAGTAGAAACATTATTTGGCAATAAAGAACAATTAACAGAACCATTTAATATAGATGAATTATTTTTTGATGATAGAAATAAAGAATCAAAACAAAGTTCACAAGAAGAAACTCCAAGACAAATATTTGAAAACAGTTTAGTACGAGATGATATTGTTGAGTTTTTTAAATCAAAAACTCCTGAAGAATTAGAACAACAGCTAGGAGCAGAAGTTGCTCGAATGGTTGGATTTGAACAAAAAAATTCGCACCATTGTTATGATTTATGGGAGCATACTTTAAGAACTGTTGAAGGAATAAAACCTATAGGCTTAACGCCTGACCAATTTAAAAAATTAAGAGTAGCTGCATTTTTTCATGATATAGGAAAACCGGATGTATCAAGCTTTAATCCTAGAACAGGTCAACAGGTTTTCTATGGACATGCTCATCATTCAGTTGATGTTGCAAAACCAATATTGGAAGGCTTAGGGTATAGTAAAGAAGAAATAGAACAATTATCATTCTATATTGCACACCATGATGATTTTATAAGCTATAAATCAAAGTTAGCACCTTTTATGCAAAATCATGAGTTCATTAGAGGAATAAGTCCAGAAACAATTGCAGAAAAAGTTATAGAGAATAGATTTGATTTTCAAGCAATGGGATATAATAAAGATGAAATTAGAGCAATAGTTTATACCTTAGCACATAGACAAGAACCTGATTTTAGAACAAAAGATGGGCCAATTTCTATACCGATAAATATTCAAGAAGTTAAAGCAAAGATTAATTCCGGAGAATATAATTCTAGCTATGACGCTTCATTAGATGATTATCAAATGCTATTAAAACTTTGTAGAGCTGATGCTGGAGCACAAAGTGAAATTGCTGAAAGAACAACGCCAAATGGTAAGAAGGTAATAGATGGTACCAAAGCTGAAAAATTAGAAAATATGTCTAATATTGAAGAAGCAATGCCATTAGCATATATCCAATCCATTTTATATTCTAAAAACAGATTACAGAGATATAAGGAATTAAAAGAAGATATATCTAGAAAAAATGATGAAGCAAAATCATTATTAAGTGAATATTCAGAACTTTTAGAAACAAGAGACAATGACAGAAAAAATAAATAGGAGGTAACAAATGGAAAATAAAACATTAATGGTTACTGGAAGAGGCTTTTTTGCAAAAATAAAAAATTTTTTTAAAAGTCTTTTTGGTAAAAATAAAATAGAGATACAACAACCTAGTTATGATAATAATTCTTTCGATAGTCAAGAAGTAAACCAATCATCTTTTTTAGATGATATAAAAATAACACCAAATGTAGAAAAACAACAGATAGAAAAATTACAAAGAAATTATGAAAATGGATTAATAACTGAAGAAGACATGACACAAGAGCAAATTTTTAAGATTGAAAATTTGTATAAAGAACAAATAACAAAGCTACAAAGCGATTACAAAACATATAAAAGAAAAATAATTGAAGCAAGGAGAAAATTAGCTCATAATAATAATTAAGAAAAAGCAAGGTTACATTAATTTGTAGCCCTGCTTTTTTTAGTAAACAAAAATATAAATATATGAATATTTACATTTGATAAGATTATACTACTTACTTGGCTTAATATCAACCTTTTTGCGATTTATTATTTTAATTTCTGGGTATAAACAGTAAGCATAAGGTGTGTTACATTCAATTTTGTTTAAACACTCATCATCTTCAAATAGTAGGTTAAGCCTGTCAGCTTCAGGAATAGCAGGGGATTCAATTTTAAGTAACTTTAGTAATCCCTCCTCGTTTCCTTTATCTATAACAATTATATCGTATAGTAAATTATATTTTGTTATAAATACAATATATACTTGTCCTACTCCTCTATGATAATGCATGTATCGCCCTTTATATTGGCAAAAAATTAAGAAAGAGGAAAATTGAAATTTTATTATACATTTATGCTTTTAACTTAAAAAGCAGATTTATATTTTTATAATATAAATGTTAGTTGTATTGGTTCTAAACCAATATAAAAATGCACTAACTTGTATTTAAACATACAAAAAAAATCTAATGCAATAAGCTTTTTCATCAATTTTTTGTATCTATTTCACTAAACTTTATCAACACATTGTTAAGATAATGTGGATAATTATTGAATTTTGCAGGAACTCTAATTAAACAAGTCATATTTGTATTATCTAATTGCACGATAATGCCAGAATATCCTTTTGGAAATGCAATACTTTGCCTGTATATTCTCCACCTTCAATTAAATATTTACGAATATTTTTATATGGATTTTCTAAAAAATCCTTATCCTTACTATGTCATTTACTCGTAAATTTGGTATTTCTAACTGTTTTCTTAATTCCATTGCATCAATTTTACTTGCTATTGCAATGTTAGATATAGTATCTATTTCCATTACAATAAATTCAATTTCTGCTCCAATCATACCACGAATAATTGGCTTATTTGCTTTTGATCTTCTTAAATGAGTACGTGGAATCAAAATTTTTATGTTTTCATACCAAACTATTGCACAAGCAATATTCTCATTTTTATCTTCTATTTCTGATATCTTTCCAGTTAAAATAAGTTTTTCCCCTTTGCTCCTTAATAGCTTCTTTAAAGCTAAATTATTCAATTTATCACTTAGCTATATTTTAACAATCACCTCTTATATTTTGTTAGATCTCATTATATAATCATTTCGGTTAACAAGTATTTACTTTCCACCCATAGTCATACTTGAAAGGAAGTGTAATAAGTAATAACCGGGTGTATAGAAAAAAGAGAAAAATAGTTATAGGCTAATCTGTATAAATAGATATAGCTTAAAAAGGTAAAACAAAGTTTATTTTTGAGTAGAAAAAACAGCTATCCTTTTGCTAACTGCGACGTGGTTGCAGGGGTAAGACTTGAATTTACGACCTTCGGGTTATGAGGGCGACCTGCCCGTTTCTTGTGCTTTAGTGAAATCAAGGGTTTTGACTGGTATTTTAATACCTTCGGGGTTTTTGGCATAGCAAACATTTGTGTAATTTTTTGTACTTTTTTGAAAAATTTTTCCCCATTATTTCCCCAAGAATTTTACACAGATGTTTGTAATAAAAAATGGATATAAATGGGAAACCTAAAAATTTATTTTGGAGGTTTTGAAAAATGAATAAAATTACTTATCACAAAGAAGGAGATTATTTGATTCCTGATTTAGCATTAAAAAATCAAGAAAATGTTGTTTTAGGCAAATATGGTAGAGCTAGATTAAAATATATTAAAGAAAATAAACGAGGCTTATATACTGAATTAATGATGAATGGAGCTCTGTCTAGTTACCTAAAAGGTATTGATGAAAGATGTAATCACATTGTAAATATAACGGTCAGAGAAATGGCTAAAGAAAACAATGTTAATGAAGAACTAAAAAGAACAGATCAACTAAAATGGGTTGGATTAATGAACAACTTTAAAAACGCTGCTGAAGAAATTGTTTTTAATGAAATTATATATGTGTAGGAGGAATTAAATATGATAAATTTTAGAGAAGTAAATAAAGATGATATATTAAAAGAATGGTTAGAATTTAGAGAGGAAACTGCCTTTTGTGAGATGTCTCCTCAAGATAAGAAATACTGCATATATTTTGATGAAATTGCAGAGAAAATACTAAAGAATGTACCAAAACAAAATCAGAAATTTGTTCAAAAACAACTAGATCAGCTTGATAAGAATTTTATGGACTACTTATATTATTGGAATGAAAAATATTACAGAAATGGATTCGTAGATGGAAGTCAGATAGCAATGGGGTGTTTTGAGGAATAATCTAAAAATACCAGAAGAATTATTTTCTTCTGGTATTTTAATTATACATATATGAAAGATTGAGGAGCAGATTTTATTCCATAACTTGATAGCTCCTTTGGATCACTGTATTTCTTAATATTTGTCAATTTATATGCAATTGCCTTACTCCTATCTTTAAAATATTTTTGATAGAATTTTAAGTCAATTCCTGAATACTTTTTAGTCTCTTCCCATATATTATCTGGAGAATCTTCCAATATTTTTTCAACCTTTGCTTCTCCTACAACTTTCATTATAGGGTATGTTGAATAAATAATTATTTTATCAATATCTTGCTTACATCTAATTTTTCTATATTCATACTTTTTACTACCATTAAAAATATTTTCCACATGCTCTGGATTTATCGAAATCAACATATTACACATAATGCTTATACCTCTCTTTCTAATTCTTTAATTTTATTTTTCCAATATAAATTATCTAATTTTTTGTCTTTAGCAATTCTAATAAAATTTCTTAAACATTCATTTTTCATAATATATTCTGCTATATCTCCTGAAACCTTATATTTATTTGGGCTTTCTTTGGCTACTAAATCATAAAAAATATCTTTTTTCTTATCTTTTAAATCAAATATTTTTATCAGCTTATCTAATTTATCTATAGAAGGAAATCTATTACCTTTTTCAATATCAGATAAATAAGCAGATGAAACTCCAATTTCATCTCCCAGCTCTTTCAAAGTCTTTTCTCCTCTATATTCTTTTACTAGTTCTCCAAATTTTTTGCTCATTTTCTCTCCTCTTATTAACAAATATGCTTATAAGCATATTTGTTAATATTATATGCCAAAGTTATTGATTTGTAAATACTTACATACAAAAAAGATGCACTTTTTTTGTGCATCTTTTAGCATATTTCAAACATATTTTGTGTTTGCCCTTCTTCTATTATTTTTTCAAAATCTTCTCTTGCTATACTTATAGGTCCTTGAATATATCCATTAACTATTCCATTATTGTATAAAAAATCATATGTAATTGGATTTTTAAATGTTATATAATGTTTAAACATTATCACTAAACTATCTAAATTGGTTACCAACTTTAACTCTTCTTCATCATAAGCCGTTCTTTTTCTTACTATATTGAAGATTTCTTCTTGAGATTCAAACTCATTCCATGTAGTTTCTACAATTCCTAGTGTTGTTATAGCCTTTTTATTATGTGAAGCATAAAATAGGACAATATCTCCAGGTTTTATCTTCTTTATTTTTGCATTTGAGATAAATGCCTTTTTTATAGCATTAGCTGATGTGTTCTTTCCTTGTGTATCGTCAATACTTATTTGATATGATCCTTCTGCATCTTCAAATAATAATTTATGATATTTAGGGATCACTGGAAAAACAAAAATCCCTTGTTCTTTTATCTGTACATATGGATATTGACTCTTATCCTTTATGTTTTTTACATATATTGCTTCTCTTTCAATTGTATCATCACTTTTTGTTGTATTTTTATATGTAAATAAATTAAAACCATATTGTTCTAATAGATATATTAGCGACTCTTGTTTTTCAAAAGTAGTTACATATATTTCATCAACATTCTTTTGAATTGCTTCATTTACCATTATTTTTATAAAGCATTCTCCTATTTTCTTTCCTGTATCACATACTTTAAATGTGGATACTTTTATTCTTTTGGCGGGTTTAAAAGGCTTTTCAAAGGCAGAATAGTCTTCGTGTTCGTCTTCTTCTTTTAGCATTAAAAATGATGTAACTTTATTATCTCTTGTCATTGTAACATAAGCCTTTTCTTCATTTCTCTGTTTTTTAATGAACCAATTGTCGAATCCTTTGTAATCAAATCTTAATGTTGTGAAGAAATCGTCATTTAAATCCATATTATATAAAAATTCTTTTTTTATAAATACAGGTGTTTCTATAACAACTTTTTCTTCTTCTTTAAATTTATTTATTGCATCATCTATTGATAACACTCTGTCATTTAGCTTTAGTATTTCTGCTTTTTTTAATAATTCTTTATCATTAGTAATAAAATAACTTACACAATTTCTTTCAACTGCATATAACATTTCATGATCTATTAAATCATTTTTGTTTTTAAATCCAACCTGTTTATTAAAATCTTCTGTTGCTCTTGGTGGATTTTCTATTATCTTATATACTTCTAATTTAGAAATAAATATGTCTTTTTTATTCTGATCTTTTATTTTTCTAGCTTCTACTATTGTATTTGGATGTATCGCAATTATATATTTATCAGAGTCATATAATATTTTAGTCAATTTTGAAATCTTTTCATCTAATATATGATCATCTAAAATATATATCATCATATTTGTATCTAGTAATATCTTCTCTTTCATCTTTACTCCTTTCTAATTTTTATTTGTATTCCAACAACTCCATATTTTTCTTCTTGCTCTTTTGTATAAAATTTATATAAATCATTTAAGAACTCCTCTTCAGATTCGCTTTCGTCAGCATATTCACTAACATCTAAATTATCTATTAATTCCTTAAAATTTTTTTTTATTATTAAATCTATAATCTGAGTTGATACTTTCTCTTTCAATTCAGGTTCTTTTTGAAATACAATTTCGTCTCCTATTTTTATGTTTTTTCTTTTTTCATCATTTAATCTAATTTCTATTCTCTTAGTCCCATTTTTCATATATTC
The DNA here is from genome assembly GCA_947630545.1 of uncultured Clostridia bacterium. GTDB lineage: Bacteria > Bacillota > Clostridia > TANB77 > CAG-508 > CAG-269. The sequence goes on along the minus strand of CANRHX010000001.1, from coordinate 18,241 downwards.
AAAATATTTTGGATTTAATTTCATTATATATTTCATATTAAAAGTCTCCTTCTTTTATTTTAATATATTAAAAACAAAAAATTTGTCGAAGTTTGTAAATTGTTAGCAAAAAAAGCAAAATAATTCTGTAATTTCTTACTTTCATATTTTGCTCTTCTTTTGTTTTTATACTACTCCCATAAATTCTTCATCTAATATTTTCTTTCGTGTATTCCAATCTGGCATAAAAATTGTTACAAAATTATAAAAACTCTTACTATGATTTGGATATTTAAAGTGTGATAATTCATGAAGTACAACATATTCAATACAACAAATTGGAGTTTTAATTAAATTCAAATTAAAAATCACTTTATTATTACTTGGTAAGCAGCTACCCCATCTGCTTTTCATTTGTCTTATTTCTATTTTTGGAACTTTAATGTTGTATTTTTTTAGTTCTGTTTGATATTTCTTAACTAATTCAGTTAAGATCCCAATAGCATATTCTTTTAACCACTTATAATATACTTTTTCAATATAACTTTTATTTTCAATATATTTTTCTTTTATGTAAATCTCAAAATATCTACCCTTTATTAAGATCTCATTTTTAGTGTCAGATATTATTTTCATTTTATATTGTTTTCCTAACAAATAAACCGTTTCACCATTTTCAAAAGTAATGTTTTCCTTTTCTTCTGTAAATGAATCATAATAATTTTGTTGTTTTTTTATCCATTCTGCTTTCTTTTTTATGAATTCTTTTGCTATTTCAATTTCCATTTTCATTGGTATTGACATAGTTACTTTTTTATCTAAATTAACCTTTAAATTAATATTTTTGACATTTTTTCTTTGTACAAAAAATACTATTTTTTCTCCATTGATATCAACAGATTCTTTTTCCATAACTACATCCTTTCTGATTTTAGTATTTAATTAAAGCAATTCCTATTATTTCTTCTATTATCAAGTCAATTTCATCAAATGATATATTTATATTTTTCCTTGCTTTATATGTATAAATTGTATCTTCTATAAATTGTGCTAATTCATTATGAATATCTTTATTATTATGCCAATCAACTTTTACTTTACTTTCTATTTCTTTTTGAATTACTAATGTAATATCTCCTAACTCTTCAATATTTGCTTTTTCATTCATTTTTGGAACCAATCTGTCATATATTACGCCGTAAAAAGCTCTAGAATTTTCTGTTGTAATATTTGAAGGATAATTAATACCTGAATTGCCCTTTACAAAATCATCTCTAATATTTTGCATTTTCTCTAAATATTCACTATCTGAAATTCTTCTATTTCTATATTCTTCAATTGTTTCTTCAATTCTTTGAGAGAACTTTTTGTAATAAGCTGGATCACTTTTCGCTTTTTGACTTATGGTTCTTGTAATTCTTGTTCTAATAGTATCAGCTTTACCTCTCTTAGATTCTATTTTTTCAAGTTCTTTCTCAAAATTTTCATAATCTGTAATATCTACAGGTTCAGTTATTCTCATCATTTCCTTAGCTACAACATAATTATCAAGAAGTTTTTGCATTTTTGCTTCATATTCTTTATGATCAATTGTTTCTGAATATCTTAATTTTACAGTTACTCTTAATTTTTGATAAAAAGCTAATGCTTTTCTTAATTCTATTATCTTATCTCTTCCTATTTTGTAATATGCTGTATCACTAGATAAAATAATTGTTAAAATACTTCCATATTTGCATAATACATCATAAAAATACTTTCTTTTCTCATCATCTTCAAGTAGTTGCTCATATTCTTCTAAATCATTTTTATTTTTTATATCACTAAAAATATCTTTTAATTTTTCATATAATTCAAATAATTTATCTATTTCAGTATCAATATAATATACAGTATTATTAATATCGCTTTCTTCAAACTCTTCTAATCCTGCTTCTTGATACATTGTTAATGCTTTATCTAATTCACCTAATAATCCTCTATAATCTACTATATATCCATAGTCTTTTCCATCACAAAGCCTGTTGACTCTTGCTATAGCTTGTAATAAATTATGTTCTTTTATTTGTTTATCTAAGTATAATGTGGATGCTCTAGGTGCATCAAATCCTGTTAAAAGCTTATCAACTACTATTAAAATATCTATATCACCATTAATGAATTTAGATTTAATTATTTCTTCATATTCTTCTTCATTTTTGTAATTAGCAAGTGCATTGATGTAAAACTTTTTAACTATATCATTTGTATCTTCTTCAAAGTCATCTTCTCCTTCTCTCATATCAGGAGCTGAAATTACAACTGCAACTTCTAATTCTGGGAATTCACTTCTAAAAATATTATAGTATTTAACGGCTTCAACTTTTTTATTGCATGCAAGCATTGCATTAAATCCTGTTCCTTTTAAAGTTTCATTATAATTACTTGCAATATCCCATGCTATTAATTCTAATCTTTGTTCAGATGAAGCAACTTTTTCAAATCTACTCCATTTTTGCATTACTTCATCTTTAGCTTCTTGTTTTAAATTTTTAGTTAGCATCTCAAGTCTCATGTCTATGGCTTCTCTTGTAACTTCTTGATCTACCATTTTACCTTCATAAATTAAAGGAACAATTGCTTTATCTTTTAATGCATCATCTAAAGAATATTTATGAATAAGTCCACCAAATTTATTAAATATGTTTTTATCTTTTTTCATAATTGGAGTTCCAGTAAATGATATATATATTGCTCCTGTAAATACTTCTTGCATTCTTCTATTTATTTCACCATATTGAGTTCTATGTCCCTCATCAACTAAAATAAATGTATTTTTAGCATCAACTTTAACTCCACTATTTACAGCTGTTTCAAATTTATTAACAACTGTTGTTATTACTCTAATGTTTTCATCTTTAATTAATTCTGTTAGTTCTCTTCCTGTTGAAGCTCTTTTAGCTGGTACACCTATTCTATTAAATGTTTTATGTATTTGTTTATCTAAATCTATTCTATCGGTTGCTATAACTACTTGTGGATTTTTTATATCTTTATCTTCCATTATTTTTTTAGTTATATATACCATAGTTATTGATTTACCAGAGCCTTGTGTATGCCAAACAACTCCACCTTTGCTTTCTTCTTTTATTCTACTTAGCATTGCCTTTACCGCAAAATATTGCTGATATCTACATATTTTTTTAGTTCCAGCTTCAAATATAATAAAATCTTTAATTAATTCCAAAAATCTATCTCTTTTAAATAAAGATACAATATCTCTATCTTGCTTTGTAATTTGCCTATCGATAACAATATTTGAAAGAATTTTGTTTTGTTCATCTATATATTGTTCATTCCATGCTGACCAGAATTTTGATGGTGTACCACATGTTGCATATTTAGTTTCATTTTTATTTGCTGCCATTACTATTTGAATAAACTTAAATAACTGTGGTATATAATCATTTTTTTGATTTCTTATATTTTGTGAAATTGCTTGTATTATTGGTACTGAAGAATCTTTACATTCTATTATTGCTAACGGAATACCATTTACAAATAAAACTATATCAGGTCTAGCATTATCTTTTCCATTCATTTTAAGAACTGAAAACTCTTCGGTTACATAGAAATCATTTCTTTCGGGATGTTCAAAATCAATATATTTAATATCAAATGATCTAGTTGTACCATCAGCCATTCTTTCTGTATATGATTTTCCAAGAGTTAGCATATCATATATTTTCTCATTAGTACTAATAAGACCTGTAAGTAAATCTTCATTCAAGTCTTTTACTGCTTGTCCTATTGTACTAGGAGAAAATTTATACGTAACTCCTTTATATTCATAACTGTTTATTTCATTTAATTTCTTTATTAATATTTCTTTGAATAATACATCACTTAAAACGTTATTTCTTAGTTCTTTATTTTCTTCTTGAGAAATATATTTGTACCCTAATTTTTCTAATACTTCAATCGCAGGTCTTTGACTAGATGTATTTTCATTTGATACTAGTATATTTTCTTCCATTTAATTTGCCCCCATAAATTAAATTTATATTTTTACTTTAATCTTTCCAGTTAACAATTGTTGCATTAAAGCATGTTTTAATTTTTTATAATTTTCACATGCATTGGTTAATTTTGTTATTTCTTTTTCAATTATATTAACTATTTTTTCATATTTATTTTGCATTTCAATTGGTGGATACATTATAGGTATTCTTTTTAATTCGGTTTTTTGTATACTTTTAGTAACTGTTCCATTCACTCTAGAGCATATATCATGTTTTCCATATTCAGTATTTAGATAATCATATAAATATCTAGTATTAATATCTTTTGGAGTAATCATTATTTGATTTAAACCTAGACTAACTGGTCTATTTAAATTGGGCATTAAAAAATTTATGCCTGCACTTCCTATTTTATTAAAAATAATTTCTCCACCATATACTTTTGATTTTGAAAAAAAATTATAAGCATCTTCTGATATATACTTTACATTATTATTGAAATCATTTGATGTAAAATTTAATGTTCTTACCAATAATGCATAATCTTCTTCATCTTTCATATCTAAATGTTCCATTACTACTTTATTCGCACCATTTGATCCGATATCTACACATCTTTCCATATAATTAACAAAAGGCGAAAAAGGATAATTATTAAGATTTAAGTGTGGATCTCCAAATATCTTTATAAATAATGATTTTTTGTAATTTCTTTTAGCTTCTATCAACATTTCGTATTTTTCGATTATCTTATCAGCATTTTTTAATATTTGAGTTATCCTTTTTTGTTCTTCTGTTGATTTTGGAATTAAGATTTTATAATTTAGTAATCCTTCTTTATCAACACTTTTCCCTTGTCTTGCACTAATTATCATAAAAGCATCACTTAATTTAGAATTAATATTTTTTAAATAATATTCTAAGAATTTAGAATCACAATTTATAATTTTATATGTTGTATAGGCAGGTGAAACACAGAACGTTTCATTCTCAGTTAATACACCAATATCTATTTGTTCACTCCCCATACCAATAGTTAATGTATCTTTACTTATTATTTTGTTTTTAGAAAAGTCTTTACTTAATTCCTTAGTATATATTTCTTCTCTTCTCCTTATTCCATATTTTCCTACAGCTACAGGTATATATTGGTTATTTAAATTTTTATCACAATATTCTTCTAATAAATCACCTAATTTTACTTTCTTCCATTCTCCCATTTTAATCTTCCTTATTTTCAAAATTTTCCTTCAAATAATTTACAAATGCAGAACAACTAACTAACATGTATTTTGCTTCTTCAAATGTAGAATCTCCTTCGCCTAATCCATTTGCATGTCTTATTCCATCAGCATCACTAGTATACCCATATAATTTATCAAAAGCTCCTTTTAACGCAGGATGTATTTTTTCTTTTAATAAGTTCAAAGCATCTCCCAACGTTGCTTTATCTTTTCCTGTTATAATTTGACACATTCCCTCAACTGTAATTATAGATTCTTTTATTGAATTAGCATAATCTTTATCCTTATATAATTTCACTATCGCTTTATTGTAATGTTTTTTTATAGTATCATATGGATTATTTAAGGTTTCTTCTATTGACTTGATTTCTTCTTCGTTTACTATATCTGTAATAATACTATTTATAATTCTATAATTTACATTTTCATTGACAAAAACATTGTTTATGTTTTCTATAAATTGACCTTTTTGATAATAATAATGTTCCAAACTATGTATAGCTTGTATAATGCCTTCTAAAAAATCAAATATTTCGTTATATTCCTTTTTATCAAATATATTCTTTATTACTTCAAGTGTTTCTCCGTAATCTAATCCTATTCCATACTCATGTATAGGTATATCGTCACTAGGAAGTGAAAAAACTTCTGTATAAATATAAGAGACTATTCCTCTAGAAAAATAATTATCTTCATTAGTCAATAATTCATATACAACATTATATAGTTTATTTCGGGTTCTTGTATTTAAATCGTTGGTCTGAACAATATCAGAAAAACGTTTTATTCCTTTTCTCTCTGAAAATCCACCTTTAACATGTATTTCGAATTTTTCCATATTCGTTGTCATTTTCTTTCTCCTTCTATAATCCCAATTCTTTTAATGATTCTTGTAATTCTTTTTCTAACACCTGTAATTCTTTTTCTATTTCCGCAATGTTTTTCTTTGTTTCTTCTATGTCAATTTCTTCTTCTTCCTCAAATGTATCAACATATCTCTTAATATTCAAGTTATATTCATTTTCCTTTATTTCATCCATTGTAGCAATATGAGAATATTTTTCAATTTCTTCATACTTTTTATATGTATTTAAAATCTTTTCTATATTTTCTTTTGCTAAAGTATTTTGGTTCTTACCTTTTTCATATTCTCTACTTGCTTCTATGAATAAAACTCCGTCTCTATTTCTATTCTTTTTAAATATAACTATTGTTGCAGGTATTGAAACTCCATAGAATAGGTTCTCAGGTAATCCAATAACTGCATCTATTAAATTGTCTTCTAGTATTCTTTGTCTTATTATTCCTTCTGATGCACCTCTAAACAATGCTCCATGAGGTAATACAACTGCCATTCTTCCATCATCTGCCAAACTTTTCAACATATGTTGAATAAATGCATAATCTCCTATACTTTTAGGTGGTACACCATATTCGAATCTATTATATGGATCCATTGATGCTTCCATTTTAAAAGTATCTCTTTTTCTTCCATTTTCTATTGTTGTTGTATTCGCATTTTCAAAACCTTTTGCCCATTTATCTAGTGAGAATGGAGGATTTGAAACTATAACATTAAATTTCATTAATTTATCATTTTCTAAATGTAATGGATTTGCTAATGTATCTCCCCATTCAATATGTGCATCATTAACACCATGTAAAAACATATTCATTCTGCATAAATTGTATGTAGAACTATTACTTTCCTGTCCATAAATACTAAATCTTTCACTATTAACTTCTTTAGATGCTTTTAATAATAATGAACCCGATCCACATGCTGGATCATAAATTCTGTCATTTTCTTTTGGCTGAACTAATTTAGCAAGTAAAATAGAAACTTCTGAAGGAGTATAAAATTCTCCTCCTTTTTTTCCAGAATCACCAGCAAATCTTGCAATTAAATATTCATATACATTTCCGATTACATCTAAATTTCCTATTTTAGAAGGTTTTAAATCTATTTCAGGTTTATTAAAATCTTCTAATAAAGTTCTTAATATTGCATTTTTTTCTTTTGTTTTACCAAATATTACTTCACTATTAAAGTCAACACCTGCAAATAGGTTTAAAAGCTTTACACCATTTAAAGTTGTAATTCTTTCTAATGCTTTATTAATTTTTTCACCAATGTTGTTTTCATTTCTATTTTCATAAAGGTAATCAAATGTACATTCATCTTCTAAAACAAATTTACTTCTTGATAATGCTCTTTCTATTCTTTCTTTATCACCATTATATTTTTCTTCAGCTTTTTCCTTTTCTTCCTTGTATGTATCACTTAAGTATTTTACAAATAGCATTACTAATGCATAATCCTTATAATTTCCACCTGGTATACTACTTCTTAATGTGTCACAAGCACTCCAAATAGTTCCATTTATTTTGTCTTGTAATTGTTTTTCGTTCATTTTATTCATTACCTCCATTTATTAATTTATTTATTACTGAATCATAGTATTTTTCTTTTTGTTCTAGCATTTTTTTATATAGTTTCTTTTGTTTATTCCATGTATTGACTATCTTTGATATTTGCTTCTGTTCTTCTAAATCTAAATCAGGTATTTCTAATTTTCTTAATTCTGAAACAGGTATGCTTTTTATAGTCGTTCCAATTAACATTTTCTCAAATTGACGTTTTGCTTTATTGCTTTCTAAAAACCATTTTATGAAGTCTATATTATAAGTTCTATTAATTATGTTTGACATTCTAATAATGCAGTACTGGTTATTTATTATCTTTCCTTCTATTTCATCATCAACTTCTATAATTGTTAATGGAAATGCCAGTCTCAATAATAGATCGCCTTTTTTTGCTTTAAAGTTTTCCAAATCTTCTTCACTATATAGCAAATCATAACTAATTTTTTCTTCATAACTTCTTAAATTAAAAACTTCATATTGGCGTGTATTAGTCGATTTATATTTTGCTTCTTTTCTCTTTATAACCACTCCAATAATGATCTGAGTAATATCTTCTAAAATCATTCAATCCTCCTTGTATGTAAAAGGCAAGTTAAGTAACTTGCCTTCTGCTTATTTTCTATGAGCTTCACTGCAGCAATAATAGCATCCATCCACATCATTAAAATATTTTCTTGCTTCTCTTACAGCATCATTTGCATTTAAAAAACATCCTAAATATAATTGATTTTGTGGTTCTGGCATTCTATAACATCCTTCCCTGTGAACTTCATGTTCACCTGTTGGCTGTGAATTTCTGTTTACACTATATCTGTACATTTTTTCCTACTCCTTTCCTTAATTTTTATTGAACAGAAAAAATGCACAATAATTATTGCTTTTTTATTATCAAAATGTTATAATTGTAATACAAATTAAACATATATTATTATGTTTCAAGTCTTTAACAAGTACCAGTTGTTGAAGACTTTTTTCTGTTCTAAATGGATTTTATCATAATTTTTATTGCTTGTCAATAAAAATTGCTAAAAATTTTAGATTTTTCTTTGATAAAATTTATTTTGAACAATATTTTTTATTGTAATTCATATCTTCTCTTCTTTTTCTTCTGTTTCTTTTCCTGCTCTTTTTCCTCTACTTGTCTTATCTGTTCTTTCATTTTAACCGCATTATCTACAACCTCATCACACATATTAATTTCTTTCTTTACCTTTTTTAGTTGTTCTGTAACTTGTATTATCTGCTTTGTAATTTGGTTTTTCTCGCTCTCATTCTCAGTATTTCCTCTTTTATAATATAATCTATTTCTATTATTTAATATATCTTGCTTTTCTCTTAACTTTTTACCCTTTAAATCATCAACATTTTCTGCTAATTCTAACTTATACTTACATAAAAATCTTGTGAGTTCTGAATAATGATTCATCTTTGCTATATCTTTTCTCATTTCTTCTGTTAGCTTGTGTGGTATATTATTTTTCTTATGATAGCCTAATAAGTATCTATAATAGTAATATAAAGCAATTATTCCTTTAGGCTTGTACTTCTTCTTAAAAATACTTTTTGTTCCAAAGTAATTTACTTTAAATATTTTATATGGATATATTTTTTCTTCTGGAATAAACTCATTTTGTAATATTTTTCGTCTAATATTTTCGTCTGAATATTCTTCTCCAAAAGCTCTTTCAACTCTTATATTTCTTTTATGAGGTTCTTTTCTAATTGATAGTTTATCTGCTCTATAATAATAAGAATATCCCATTGAATTTAATATTCTGTGAAAATCTTTACTCGTATAAGAATGTTTTATTGCATAGTCTATATCCTCTTTAGCAAATTTATAGTAGGCTGAATTTTGCAATGATTTTTGATAAAAGTTATTATAATTGATTCCTGATTTACAAGTCTTTTCTTCTAATACGCTTATTCCATATTCTTCGCAAAGTTCATCAGAAGTTCTTCTTAATATTGCTGTGTTAGTATGATTGCTATAATATTTAAGTCCATCCTTAAATGAAACAGAGTTTATTACAAAATGATTATGAAGATGTTCTGTATTCAAATGTGTTGTTACTATAACTTGAAATCTTTCTCCCCATATTTCATTTGCAAGTCGTACTCCAATTTCATGAGCTATCTCTGGAGTAACCTCTCCTTTAGCAAAAGACTGCTCTGCATGAAAAGCAAGTATACCTTTTTCTTTTCTATATCTTTTCTTAACAAATTGCATTTGCTGGGCTGCCTCATTAACATCACAATTTATTCCTGTTGTATAAAATTGTTTTTCAGTTTTGTCGCTATTCATTGCATACATTACAACTTGTCTTATATCTTCATATTTATCGAATCCATTTTCTAAATAATCATTCTTCGTTTTATTTTCATTCTTTGCATAATTAACTACATGATCTAATCTTTTTACAACTTTCCATATTTTTGTTGTAGCCATATTCTACCTCCTTTCTTAAAAAGGGGATTGGGGAATTTCCCCATTTGAGAATTTCGAGCTGGAGAAATTCAATGCTTGCTAGGACAATACATCCACTTTATTTGTACCTGTTTTTGTACTTTTTCTCTCACTTTTGGCGTCCATTTTTGTACCTTTTTTGTATCAAACTTGTACCTTATTTAAGAAAAATACTTGGACTTATTTAGCAAGTCCAAGTACTTTTTGTGCTTATTCCACATCTAAAGTTTTTAACATTTTATTCAATATTAATTCGTGCAATGGGTTTCTAATTAAACATGGAACTGCACTATAATTTAAACTTTTTGCTGCATTAAATGTTATAGGATTTGACATTAATATATATTTATTTTCTTTCTTTATGACTTCAAAAGGTTTTCTTATTCCTTCTCTATAAACTCTTCTTATAGCCATTTTATATGCTCTATAACGATGCTCATTTTTTAAATTTATTTTTCCTCCTTCAATGTTATTTATTTTTATTATTTGATAATCTTCATAAACTTTTTTTCTTAAATCTCTCATAATTTATACTTCCTTTCTTATATTAATTTTTGTTTTTTCTTTACATTTATTTGTTTTTATATTAAAATATTATTAACTTATATAGGAGTTAGTTATTAGTTTTCCAAACTATACTAACTCTTTTTTCATTTCTTTTAGTGTTATTCCATAACACTTTTGATACAATTTTGAGATTGTTGCATCAACTAAATCTTGGTCATTGCTATAACTAAATCTCGAAATTAATCCTTTTTTGTCGAACCTTGTTGTAATAATAATTGGTAATCCATTTTCAAATCTATTTTGTATTATTGTGTATAGTTTTTCTAATGCCCAACTGCTTATTCTTTCTGTTCCCAAATCATCAATTATTATCATATCTACATTGGAATATAGTTCAATTAATTCATTTTCTGACTTAGTATTATCTCTAAAAGTTTCCTTTATCATATCTAATAATGTTGTTAATCTTCCCATTAAAACTATCTTTCCAGCTTCAATTAATCTATTTGCAATAGCACCTGCTAAATGCGTTTTGCCAACTCCTGACTTGCCCGTTATTATCAATCCATTGGCTTGTATTTTTGATTTATTTTTGTTTGTATAATCTCTAGCAACTTTTACTGCATATTGATTATTTTGATCTGAATAAAAGTTTTCAAAGTTCAAATTTTGAATATTTCTTCCAACATAGTTTTCTTTATAAATTCTATTTATTACTGCCTTATATCTATTTCTTTTTTGTTCTTCATACTCTTGCTTGTCCTTTTTTCTCCAGTATTCTTGTGCTTTATTGCAATTACATCTATGATACTCAATACAATCTGGAGATATATTTACATATAGATAATCTAATCCTATTGGTTCTAATTCTCGTCCACAGAATTCACATTTTTTCAGTTTATTGTGTATAACTTCATTGTAATTTATATTCTTTAAATCCATTTTCATCCTCCTCTCTTCTCATCTCTTCTTTTCTTTCTTCTTTTGTTTTCTCTTCTATTCTTTTCTCTTCTTCCGTGTTACTTAACGTTACTATAACGTTACTTTTTTCACCTTCAGCTTTTAACTTTTCACGATATTTTCTTTGTCTTTGCCTGTTATTTTTTTGATAATTTTCGTATTTATCAATACTTTGGTACTTTTCCCAATTTTTAATTAGAAATGTTTCACCTTCTTTTTTTAACATTCCTAATTCCAGAAATTCTTCCAATATTCTTCTTATCTTGTCCGAAGTTTTTCCCATAATCTTCGCACAATCTTGGAAGGTAATCGGCTTTTGTCCAATTTCTAGTCGACCATCGTTACCACATTCAATTGCTATTGCTAACAATTGAATCCATACTCTAAAGTATAAATCTCCATCTTTATGTTTAAGAATCAATTGGATTTTCCTGTTATTAAATATGTTTCTATCAACTTTAAACCATTGCACTCCGTACATAGCCCTTACCTCCTCTTCCTTTTAATTAGAAGTTTACTGATTCTTTTTCTTTTGTGCTTAAGTATTCATCTAATACTTGAACTCTAAATAAAAATTTTCCACCAACTTTAGAGCAAGGTATTTCTTTTCTTCTTACTAATTGATTTATTAACCAGTAAGATACTCCTAAATACTCTGCAGCTTCTTTCATTGTTAGTGTTGTCCTTTGTACTTTTTGTAATTCCATATAAATGCCTCCTTTCCCTTAAGTATTTTTATTGGCTAGCCATCGTTAACAAGTTTTATAAAGTTTTTCCTGTTAACTAATTGAATTATACCGCGAATTATGATAAAATCCTATCAGATTTAGTGAATTCAGTTATCAAAACGAAACTTTTGGTTTTTTTGTGATTTGTTAACAAGGGGGATTTGATATGGAAAGAAAAAACAAAATAGGTATATCATTTGATTCGACATACTTTTCTCAAATATTTATCCATACTTCTGGAGCATATTTGAGTAAGCCTATTAGTAAAAATAATAATAAATACTTAGTAAATTTAAGGACTATACCTCCTGATGAAAAGTTTGGACAATTAGTTTTAGATCTTGAAAATGCATCTTCTGAATCAGAGCGAGAGAAAATACTTAGTGAATTAAAAGCAATTACAGAAATAGATAAAACTGTTGAAGCAATTCCATTAACTTTTAAAGATAATGTAGAAACTTTAAAAGGCTATATAGTATTTGAGCCTATAACCGCTGTTGAACACAATGATCTAGCACTATTAGATTTCATTAGTTATAATTTTGATGTATTTAACGATTACTTGTTATTTTTTATAAATTTCTTTGATTATTTTATAGATAAATTAGATGATAATGATATAAAACATATTGAATTAGACACTTTATATCCTGTAAGTGAAGTTGTTGAAATCGCAAAAAAATACTATGATAAAGAAAAAGGAAATTTAATATATTACCAGAGTCTATTTAAAAAATGTATTAATTTTGTTTATAAAATTGATAATCCTTTTGATATGAAATATTTAACTCATAAGCAAATATTCTTCTTATATAATCAATTATATCAAGATACTTTTGCTGAATTTAAACAAGATTTTCATTCAACAGATTTACTAGATTATCAATATAATGATTTTCCTTTGAGAAAAGAAGAAATAGGACTTGAAGATATATTCACTTTAATTTCTGCTATTGAAAAAATAGATCCTACAGGAAGAAAACTTAATAGCTTACAACAATTTGAAACAACTAACTTATTTACAAGTTTTTATATTACATTATTTAATGTAGTCGCAGTAAATAAAATGCATATTAAAATTTGTGGAAATTGTGGACGATACTTTATCACACATAAAGAAACAGTTACTTATTGTGATAGAATCATAGAAAACAAACTAACTTGCAAAGATATTGGTAATAAAGAATATCAAAAAAGAAAATTAGAAAATGATACAACTTATGAAAAATATAGAAAGATTGGTAGTAGAAAAAAGCTTAGAGCTACCAGAAATCCTAAAATAGATGTGTATCAAAAAGATTTAGAGCAATATAGAAAGATAGGAAAACAAATGTATAAGAATGTTTGCTCTGGAAAAATTACTAATGAAGAATTTGCAAAATGGGTAGATGAACAAGATAAATAAAATAGGAGAGAGTTCTCTCCTATTTTATTTTAACAAGTATTTCTTTACTTTTTGCTACACATATTCCATCATTTACAACAAAGGCCTGTACCCAATGTGTTCCCGTATATGCTGTACTTTCATGTCTGCCATAGGTAAAAATGTTTGATTGTTCAAATCCACCTCTTAAACAATTACTTTCTCTTGCTTCTTCTCCAGTATTAACCACTTGCCAAAATATTTTTGTATTACTTGAAAAAGCTGCGGCACCTACTACTGTAAAATCTAAATTTACATTTTTATCTAATAAAGAATTTCCATCTGGTAAATAATTTATTACATTGTTATAGTTATCATAACATTTAACTTTTACATCCACTAATGCAACATTACTTCCTTCAAACCATTTTGGTTTTTCTTTATGAGGAACATTAAAAAAGCTATTGTATTTATCTCTTAATACATCTAACAATGTGTCATTTTTAATTTCTTCTTTTGGAAATTCTGTACCTAAAATTTTTCTCCAACTTTCATTAGAAAAATTAGATTCTTCTATTAATTTTATATGCATTCCCATTTTATTGTAGAATGATTTAAAGTCATTAAATTCATAGCTATCTGATAAATTATCAGATGGTATACCTGGATCTGTTATAGTTGGTTTTAAATCATTTTTAATGTAAGGTTCAAATGATTTTATTATATTTTTCATTGTATAAAATACAATATCTTCATATGTATTATTGCAATCGTACAAGTTATCGGCAACAATTTTTTCAAGTGTTATACCTTTGGGATATTTTATGTTATCGGGACAATTATTTTTTCTCCACCATTTAAATATTTTTACAATTCTTACAAACTTATCATTGTTCTCTTTATTAATTCTTGTACACCATTCTATATGTCCTTTTGGATTTGTCTTTTTCCAGTTTCCATCCTTTTTATTTCCTATCTTATACATCAATGAAGTTTTATCTTCTATCATTGGCACAACATCGATTTCTGTACCTTCCATTTCTATTCCTATAGATCTACTTTGTTTTGTAACATTATTATATTTTTCTTTTAAAACTTTGTATAACTCATCTAGTACTTCTTTTGAATCATCATTTTCTGTATAATTTGTTACTACAACAATATCAACATCTGTTTTTCCATCATATTTAGTTGGCCTAATACATGTATGCTTTGCATATGAACCAGTTAAAAATGTTTCAATTACTTTTTCTTTATATGCTTCATGAGATGATAAAAAATCTCTTAAATTTGTTTGTATACTTGAAACATATTTTTTTGTAGTTGCTGATGGTTCAATATTGTGTAAAAATTCTTCAAAATCTTTTTCTTTACTCATTTGTTCTAAAATCCTCCTTTGTATCAAAATCAAATGAATCTAATGCATTGGCATATTTTCTTATGTCTATTGCAGCAACTGTTCCTATTTCATGTAACTCATTATTAAGATTAAAAAATAATCCTAATATTGACTCATTTTTATTTGTTTTTTCAAATTTTATACTACCATCATCATTTTTTATACTTACAAACGAATATCCGTTAATTGCACATCCCAAATCAATATTTTTGTTATTTTCTAAATGTTTTATAATTGTTTCATCATTAACTATATCAATATTTGTAGCTAATATAATTCCCAATATATGTGTTAAACTTCTCTTTTCTGTTCTTTTCCCAGCACATGTCATACCTCTTGATGATCTTTTCAAATTTTTTACAGATTGAATTTTTTCATTAGCATATTCTATATTTGATTTATCTATATTAGGTTTTACTTCAACAATGGCATATATTGCTTCAGCAGGAATAAATTTTTCTCCTGTATTACTCACTAATACAAAAGGTGAGTATAAAGCATCATAAATAATCAAATCTATTTGATCACTTACATTTCCCTCATAGTCAATTACATATCCTTTATCCACTCCGTATTTTCCTGGTAATATTTCTTTTAAAAATTTTTTCCAGCTTTCTTCAGAATTATCTCCATTCCCTGTAGGATGTGGCATTATTCCACTTTCTCCTAAAAATGCTGCTAATGTAGATTGTTTTGCAGTTAATAAATTATATAATTGATTTTTCATGTTTTCCCTCCTAAAATAAAAAATAGTCTTAATTTCTTAAGACCATCTTATTCTAGTTGTTTCATTATAATATAACAGAACATTTTGGTCCCCCTTTCCAGAACCAGACAAATGTTTCGTATTTACAAATACAACAAATTGTATTATAATATAAATGTATGTATGATCTGGGGAGATTAATATATACATTTATATTGGACCAACATTTGCTTGGTTCTTTTTTATTTAAGTTTGTTTTACGACTAACCCATAAAAGTCAATTTATTTTATTCCTTTTAAGAATTCATCTATTCGTTCTTTATTTGGCTGTACTATGATTTGCTCTTTTTTATATATAGTAGAAACTAAAGCATCTCCTTTTATTCTTTTTCCATCTATCTTTATGTTTGACATTTTCATAGCTTCAACCTTTCCATCAATATTATTTAATAGGTATATTGCATCTTGCTTAAATAATTTTTGATTTTCTTCATTTAAACAATCAAAGATTTCTGGTAAATTAGTAGTAAATAAAATTTGAGTTGCATTATTATCTAATTGCACAAATAATCTTAATACTAAAAATATTAATTCCTTATGCATATTTAGCTCTATTTCATCAATTAATAAATTACCATTTTTATTTATTACATCTATTGCGTTTAAAACCAAATTTAGAAATCTTTTTGTTCCAGTTGATAGACTTTCTCTTGTTATACTTCCACCTGTTTTTAATTCATATATTAATTCTTCATCATCATTATCTGGTTTCATTTTAATACATTTTATTTTTGGATCAATTATTTTTACTATTGCTTCCATCAATTTTGAATTTTTTTTGTAAAATTTTATAAAGCTCATGTCTTCAATAAAATCTGGTATATCAATTCCTATAATATCAGAATTTTTTATATAATGTTTAAAAAATGTATTTATGTATTTATATTTATATTCCAGAGAGTCCTTATTTATCATTTCTAGGTCTAACATATTATCATGATATCTATTAATATAATATAACTGACATTCTGTTGTATTTTTTAAATCAAGAATATAGTCTTTTTCATCATTGTAATTCTTTCTATATGAAAACTCTTCTTTAACAATTTTTCTATTTCTTCCATTTAATTGTAAAATGTAATTATAGTATCCAGTTAGCATTTCATCTTCTATATACATTTCCACTTCAAGATATGTATCTTCTTCTGGTTTACTTACATTTTGTACCTCTATAACAACACTATTATTGATTTTTTCTATCATTTGGTTTATTTGATCTTTATCATATTCCATATTTTTAATAAGATTTCTTATTTTTTTTCTCTCTTCCTTATAATCAAGAGTCATAATAGGTTCAAGCATTAAACTTCCGAGTGTACCTAAAGCATCAATAACTGTTGTTTTTCCACTAGCATTTCCAGCTAATATGCCAACAAGTTTGTTAATATAAATTCCATCATGTGTTTTATATAAAGATATTTGTTCATCCTTTTTTCTACTTTTAGCTATAAAATCAAATTGTATTCTGTTTAAAATACCTTCGAAATTTTCAATACATACTTTAGTAAACATGTGCTTACCTCCTGTAATGTATTATAATTTATTTTTTTGTTTTTGTCAATAGTTTATGCCTAATTTAGGCATAATTGTTTATTTTTAGACATATTAGTGCATTTTTTAACTAGTTTATTCTTTTATTTATGCCTTTTTTAGGATTAATGGTTGACTTTTGTTATCATTTGCTATATAATTCATAGTGTTAACAAATATATTGTTACTACCTCCCACCCATAGGTATGCCTGAAAGGAGGTGAAAAAGGTAATGGCTGGGAGTATTGAAAAAAGAGGAGATAGTTACAGATTAGTCTGCGTTGTAGGATACAACTTGCAAGGGCGACCTATTAAGAAAAGTAAAACTGTTCATTGTAGCAAAAAAGAAGCTAAAATAGAACTTGCTAAATTCGTTGCAGATGTTCAAAAAGGTATGTATGTCGAAGGAAAATCTCTTAAATTTACAGATTTTGTTGAAATATGGAAAAGAGATTATGGATCAAAAGAACTTGCACCTTCTACATATAAAAGATATCTTGGCATTTTAGAAAGTAGAATTATACCTTATTTCGGACACTTTCGTGTTGATAAAATAAAGCCAACAGATATTATGCAATTCTATGATCTACTAAGAAGAGATACTCAAATAGTACGAAGAAAAAACAATAATGGTAAAAAGACAGGAAAACCACTTTCACCAAAAACTATTGTTGAACATCACAGACTTCTTCATGCTATGCTACAAAAAGCGGTTTATTGGCAAATGATAGTATCTAATCCTGCTGAACGTGTTCAAGCACCTAAAACTAAAAAGCCTAAAAGAAAATATTACGATGATGAGCAAAGCAAAGCTTTAATTTCTGGCTTAATGGAACTTACTGAAGAACAATTCAAATATAAAGTTGCAAT